>DASTKA010000239.1:0-2307 GCA_035716165.1 Mycobacterium sp.
TGCCGGGGTACCGGCGGACATGGTCGGTGTCGGAGCCGGCGTGGTCCCCATCGGCGCCGGCGGTGCCGTTGCCAGCGGCACGCCTACCGGCTGCGCAACGGCGGCGGCACTCACGGCGCCGGCGACAGCAGCGGCAACGCCTGCGGCGGCGGCGGCGGAAACAGCTGCGATCATGACCGGAGCAATCATTACTCCCAGTTGTGCCGCCTGTACCAGGGGCCAGACGAGCATTAACGAGTGAAAGATGAACCAACCCAACGCTGTGGCGAGCGCAGGGCTCATGCCGGGAATTTGCATGAAGAATGAGGACACCGCATTGGCAAATGGAACCGCGGGAATTGGCCAGCCATCGGGATATATCTCCTTCCCGAGCGGCCAGAGGACGTTTTGGGTGAAGTCCGACAGTGCCTTCGCAAGCTGGTCTTGCCATGACGTGGCGGCAGGAGCCTCGGAAGCCGTATGTGTTGCCGCCGCCTGGACCTCGGCGCCCGGCACGACGATCGTCGGCGCGGGCGTCGGCACCGGAACAGCCGCCAGGGCGGCTTCACTGACCGCCTGATAGGTGGTCATCGTCGTGGCGGCCTGCACCCACATGCGCGCATAATCGGCCTCGTTGACGGCGATGGGAATTGTGTTGATTCCGAAGAAGTTTGTGGCGACCAGCGCCCCATGCACGGCGTGATTGGCGGCGAGTTCGCCCAACGTCGGCATGGCCGCCAGGGCCGCGGTGTAGGCGGTCGCCGCAGTCTCGTGCAGCGTCGCCGCCGCGGTGCTCTTGGCCGCACCTTCCAGCAGCCAGGCCTGGTAAGGGACGTGCGCTGCCACGTACTGATCCGCGCTGGGTCCGTCCCACGCAACCGCCTGCACGGCGCCCAATAGGCCGCTGAGCTCGGAGGCCGCGGTCGCATACTCAGTGCTCAGCGACGACCATGCCGTTGCGGCGGCCAACAGCGGCGCCGGGCCGGGGCCGCTGCTGAGCATCGTCGAGTGGACTTCGGGCGGAAACGCGATCCAGATCGGGGCAGTCATCCTCGGGGGCCTTCCGGCAAGAACACGAATACCTCTTCGGTGAATCTTGTTGAGTGGGTTGGCGGTGCTGACGATCAGAGGTCGGTTGCCGGCGCCGTTTAGTTCCCCGCGGTTTCGTACCGTCGATTAATTTTTCGACTCTTTGCGCGCAGCCGGACCATGCGCAACGATGCAGGGATGCGGTGTGACATCGCGCGTGAAGCGCTGTCGGCTCGATTGGACGGTGAGCGTCCCCAGGTGCTCGCGCAGCAGGTCGACGCCCACCTGGAATCCTGCCGCAGCTGCCGCTCGTGGCTGATCGGGGCGGCGGTGCAGACGCGCCGGCTGGCCTCGGTGACGCCGGGCGAGGGACCCGACCTGGTTGAAAAAATCATGGCCAGCATCGGCGAGAAGCCCACGGGCCGCCAGGCCCGGATGCGCTGGTTGCGATCGCACTACCGGCGGTGGGGTCTGATTGCCGTCGGCCTTTTTCAGGTGGCGATCGCCGCCGCCCAAATCAGCGGAATCGATTTCGGCATGGTGTCCGGTCATATGCACGGCGCCATGTCCGGCGAGCACCTGATGCACGAGTCAACGGCGTGGTTGCTCGCGCTGGGTCTGGCCATGATCGCCGCCGGCGTATGGCCCGCCTCCGCTTCGGGGGTGGCGGCGATCACCGGTGTCTATTGCGTTGCGCTGCTGGGCTATGTGATCGTCGACGCCTTCGACGGCGAAGTGACCGCCACCCGGATCGCCAGCCACATGCCCCTGCTGTTGGGGTTGGCATTCGCGGTACTGGTGACGCGGGAACGGGCGGGCTCGCATCGACGGCACGGCACCGGCGCCTCGGGCGACGCGGACTTCCCCTGGGCGGCCGATTCACCGAGCGGTCGGCGGCGCGGGCATCTGCGGCCCCTCGATCATGCGGTTCTCGACCCCAGCGCATCTTCTACGACGAGCCGTCGTAGAATCGGAAATCCCGCACAACGAAGGTGGTTGGGCATGACCGCGCCGAGCGACGACGAGGCCATAACCGAGCTCGCGTTGTCAGCCGCGCGCGGAAACCCGCGAGCGCTAGAGGGGTTCATCAAAGCCACCCAGCAGGACGTATGGCGGTTCGTCGCCTACCTGTCGGACGCGGGCAGCGCCGACGATCTGACTCAAGAGACGTTCCTGCGCGCCATCGGCGCCGTCGAGCGGTTCTCCGGGCGCTCGAGCGCGCGGACCTGGCTGCTCTCCATCGCGCGCCGCGTGGTGGCCGACCACATCCGCCATCTGCAATCGCGGCCCCGCGCCGCC
>DASTKA010000240.1:0-5649 GCA_035716165.1 Mycobacterium sp.
CCCCAAGCCGTCGGCGACTCCGGTCGGCGAGCCCGAACCCGAGCCGAAGCCGGCACCCGCTCAGCCGGCCCGGGCCGCGTCGGACACCTCGGCGTTCTTCGCCGCCCGGTCCCGAGAGGCCGACGGCCGCACGCAGGCCCGGCAAGACCCGCCGTCCAAGCCGGCCCCGGTCGCGTCCATCCCGTCGGCCGCCGGCGCCCCGGCGGCGCCGGCCGACGATGACGTCATCTACCGGCGGATGCTCTCGGAGATGCTGGGCGATCCGCACGACCTGGTGAACAGCCCCGACCTGGATTGGCAGTCGGTCTGGGATCGCGGCTGGACCCTGGCGGCCGCGGCCGAGGAGAAGCCCGTCGAGGCGCACACCACCGATCACGGCCTGCCGGTGCGCACCCCCGGCGCCCGGCTGGTACCCGGCGGTGCCAACGGCGCCGGCCTGGCCGAACCGGACGAGCCCGACGACGCGCGCGGGGACAGGTCCCCGTCGGACCGGGAGCCGCAGCACGCGGCCACCGGGCCCGTAGCCCGCGACCCCGAGGCGGTCCGCGCCTCGTTCAGTAGCCATTTCGGCGGAGTGCGCACCGGACGCTCGCACGCCCGCGAAACCGATCAAGGATCCGACGAGTAATGACGGCACCCGACAACTCCCTGGACTGGCTGGTGACCAGGTTCGCCCGCGAAGTCCCCGGCGTCGCGCACGCGCTGCTGGTCTCCGTCGACGGGCTGCCCATCGCCGCCAGCGAGCATCTCCCGCGGGAACGCGCCGACCAGCTGGCCGCGGTGGCCTCCGGGCTGGCCAGCCTGGCCACCGGCGCCGCGCAGCTGTTTGAGGGCGGGCAGGTGCTGCAGTCGGTGGTCGAGATGCAGAACGGCTACCTGCTGTTGATGCGCGTCGGCGACGGCTCGCACCTGGCGACGCTCGCCGAGGCGTCGTGCGACATCGGTCAGATCGGCTACGAGATGGCCGTTCTCGTCGAACGGGTGGGCGGCGTGGTGCAGTCGACCCGCCGAACCGCGTCGTCGCCAAGCATGTGAGCCGCGATGGACACCCCGCAGAACTGGCCGGCACACCGTAAAGGCAACCTGGTCCGTCCGTACACCCTGACGTCCGGGCGGACCGACACCAACGTCGACCTTCCCCTGGAAGCCCCGATTGAGGCGCTGCAGGCCGGCCTGGCGCACCGGTGGCCGCCCAACGACGCGAGAGGCAGAATCATCCAGCTGTGCGTCGAGCACCCGTCGGTCGCCGAAATCTCGGCCCGGCTGGACCTTCCGCTCGGCGTCGCGCGCGTCCTCGTCGGAGATCTGGTGCTGTCCGGCTACCTTCGGGTGCATAGGACGTTGTCCGAGCGTTCGAGCACAGACGAGCGCCAGGAACTCATAGGAAGGACACTGCGTGGCTTACGCGCACTCTGACGTGCAGCCCGACGCCGGCACCCACGCGTCGACGAAGATCGTGATCGCCGGCGGATTCGGCGCCGGCAAGACCACCTTCGTCGGGGCGGTGTCGGAGATCATGCCGCTGCGCACCGAGGCGATGCTCACCGACGCCTCGACCGGCGTCGACGCGCTGGAGGCCACCCCGGACAAACGGACCACCACCGTCGCGATGGATTTCGGCCGGATCACCCTGGCCGAAGACCTGGTGCTCTACCTGTTCGGCACCCCGGGGCAGCGCCGGTTCTGGTTCATGTGGGACGACCTGGTCCGCGGCGCGATCGGCGCGGTCGTGCTGGTCGACTGCCGACGCCTGCAGGACAGCTTCGCCGCGGTCGACTTCTTCGAGCACCGCAACCTGCCCTTCCTGGTCGCGGTCAACGAGTTCGACGGCGCGCCCCGCTACCCGGTCGCCGAGGTGCGCGAAGCGCTCACCCTGCCGCCGCACATCCCGGTGATCACCGTCGACGCCAGGGATCGCCGGTCGGCGACCGACGCCTTGATCGCGGTCAGCGAATACGCCCTGGCCAGCCTGTCGCCCAATTGACCACAAGGTGGGTCGACCGGGAATTCGCGGGCCACGACTTCACCGACGAAGACCTCAGCCGGCTGCAGACCGAGCGGGTCGTCTTCACCGAATGCAACTTCGGCGGCGCCAACCTCGCCGAGTCGCAGCATCGCGGCTCGGCCTTTCGCAACTGCACCTTCCGGCGGACGTCGTTGTGGCACAGCACCTTTTCCCAGTGCAGCATGCTCGGGTCGGTGTTCGTGGAGTGCCGGCTGCGGCCGATCACCTTCGACGAGGTGGACTTCACCCTGGCCGTACTGGGCGGGATCGACCTTCGCGGCGTCGATTTGAGCGGCTGCCGGCTGCGCGAGTCCAGCCTGGTGGAAGCCGACCTGCGCAAGGCCGTGCTGCGCGGCGCGGACCTGCGTGGCGCGCGGACCGCGGGCACCCGGCTGGACGACGCCGATCTGCGTGGCACGAGCGTGGATCCGACGCTGTGGACGACGGCCTCGCTGGCCGGTGCCCGCGTCGACGTCGACCAGGCCGTGGCGTTCGCGCTCGCCCACGGGCTGCGACTGGATGGGGGGCCGGACCGCAGCGGCTGAGCGCTCAGCGGGTGAGCCGGATGCGCCAGCGCACCAGCGTGGCGTAGGCGACCGTGAGCACCGCGAGCATGCCCATGTCGAACAGCCAGGCCGCCGACGTGTGCTCGAAATGGCTGTCCCGCGGACTCTGCGGGCCGGGCGAGACCGTCCACAGGTCGACCGTCGACGCCTGCGCCGCATACCCCCACCGCGAGGGCACCAGCCAGGACAGCTGGTCGAGGAAAATCCGGTGCGTGACCGGCACCATGCCGCCGGACAGAACCATCTGCATCATCAAGGACACCACGAGCAGCGGCATGATCTGCTCGTGGGACCGCGCCAGCGCCGAGAGCAGCAGGCCCAGCATGGCCGAGGCCACACACGTCGCCGCGACGCCGGCGAACAGCTCGACCGTGGCGTTACCGAGCAACACCGCCGGCCGCGTCGGCGGCCCCTTGCCCAGCACCACGATGGCCGTCGCGATGGCCGCCTGGGCGACGGCGAACGTGCAGAACACGGCGACCTTGGCCAACAGATAGGCCGTGCTCGACAGGCCGACCGCCTGCTCGCGCCGGAAGATCGGCCGCTCGCCGATGAGGTCACGGATGGTCAGCGCGGTGCCCATGAACGCGGCGGCCATGGTGAGCAGGGTCAGGATCATCCCGGCCTCACCGGCCGACTCGCTCGTGGGATCGGCATAGCCGAAACCGACGGTGCCCGGAACGGTCAGCGACAGGACGCCCATCACGAAGGGCAGCACCGCGAGGAACAGGAAGTAGGCGCGGTCGGAGACCACCAGCCGGACCTGGCGGCGGGCGATCGTGGAGAACTGCCGAAACTTGCTGGTCTGCGCCGGCTTGCCCAGCTCGGCAGGCGCCTCGGTCCGCGTGGGCGGCGAGGGCCCGTTCTGGGCTTGCCATTGGGCCCGGAAGCGGCGATTGGCCTCGTCGGGATCGGCGCCCACCTTGGCGAAGATGTGCGCCCAGTTCGTGGTGCCCATGCTCGGGCCGATCTCGGCGGGCGGGCCGAGGAAGGCCGTCTTGCCGCCCGGTGCCATCAGCAACACCTGGTCGCAGACGTCGAGGTAGGTCAGCGAGTGGGTGACCACCAGCACGACGCGGCCGGCGTCGGCGAGCTGCCGCAGCATGGTCATCACCTGTAGATCCAGCGCCGGGTCCAGCCCGGAGGTCGGTTCGTCGAGGATGAGCAGCGACGGGCCGGTGAGCAGTTCCAGGGCGACCGAGGCGCGTTTGCGCTGACCGCCGGAGAGCTTGTCGACCCGGGTGTCGGCGTGTTCGGTCAGCCCGAGCTCTTCGAGGACCTGGGCGACGACCTGTTCGCGGTCGGCCTTGCTGGTGTCCGGCGGCAGGCGCAGCTCGGCGGCGTAACCGAGCGCCTGGCAGACCGTGAGCTGGCGATGCACGACGTCGTCCTGGGGGACCATCCCGATCCTGGTGCGCAGCGACGCGTACTCGGTGTGGATGTCGTGCCCCTCGAAGGTGACCGAGCCCGACGTCGGGGTGGCATAGCCGGCGATCAGCCGCGACAGCGTGGTCTTGCCCGCGCCCGACCCGCCGATCAGCGCGGTCAGCGTGCCCGGCCGGGCGACCAACGAAATCCGCTCCAGCAGTGTCTTGCCGTCGATGCCGAAGTTGACCTCGCGCACCTCCAGGCCGCCGGCCCGGGTCGCCGCCTCCTGGCGGCGCACCAGCATGCCGTCGTGGAACACCAGGTCGACGTTGCCGATGGTCACCACGTCGCCGTCGGACAGCGTCGCCGAGCCGACCTTGACGCCGTTGACGAAGGTGCCGTTGCCGCTGTTCGCGTCGCGGATCTCGGCGCCCGTCGCCGTCGGCGTCAGGAACGCGTGATGTCGCGAGGCCAGAACGTCGTGGATGACGATGTCGTTGTTGAGTGCCCGTCCGATCGAGGCGCCGCGTCCGGGCGGCGGCCGTCGATCGGATTGCGGTCCTCCCGCGCTGACCCGCGTGGTCGGGAAGTCCTTGACGCTGCCGCCCCTGCGGGTGGGCGGGTTCACTGGGGCCGATTGCGGCCCGGAGTTCGGTACGGCGCGGGTCGCGGCGTCGGGCCGAACGATCGGAACGGCCGAGGTGCGCAACGGGTCTTGCTGTCGGAGGGGACGCGACGGCGGTGGGGCGGTCGGCCTCGGCGGTTGCGTGAGTGGCCGGGATGGGGCGGCCGTGGGGTGGGGGCCGGTGCGGTGTGCGGTCGGCCCGGGAGTGGCCGTGATGATCGGAATCGACTTGGTGGTCGGCGGGAGCAGGCCGACGTTGCCCATGCCCAGTTCGAAGGTGATCCGCGGACCGTCGGGTTTGCCGATGTTGATGGTCTGTCCGTCGTGGATGTCGACGACGGGCACCCGCTGGCCGTCGAGGTACACCCCGTTCAGCGAGTTGTTGTCGACCGCGAGCCAGCGCCCCTGATCGAAGCGCAGCAGCACGTGCGCTCGGGCGATAAGCGGATGCGCCACCCGCAGGTCGGCGCGCAGGTCGCTGCCGACGACCACGTCGCGGCCGGCGGCGAAGCTACCTTCGGATCGGTCAGACCGAGCCGTCAGCACGGGCTGCGCAGGTCGGGTCATCGCATCCAGGTTAGGTGTCGTTGCCGCCGACGCGGCGTCAGCGCTTCAGCCGGATGTGCCAGCGGACGAAGCCGGTGTAGCCGATCGAGATCACCGCGAGCATCAACATGTCGAAGACGAAGATGTGTTTCGAGTGCTGCCAGATCGGGTCGTTGGTCGGTATCTGCTTGACCTTGACCAGCGACGGGAAGTCGATCGAGGACGCGCCCGCGGCGTAGCCCCACCGGGCGGGCGTCAACCACGCCATCTGCTCGAGGCCGATGCGCTGATACACCGGGATCATGCCGCTGGAGAACACCAGCTGCGACATAATCGACACCACCAGCAGCGGCATGATCTGTTCGTTGGACTGGGCCAGCGCCGAGAGCAGCAGGCCGAGCATGGCCGAGGCCACGCAGGTGCCCGCGACGGTGACGAACAGCGAGAAGGTGGAGTTGCCGAAGAACTGGGGATGCGCGGTCGGCGCGCCCTTACCCAACCGCACGATGGTGGTCGCGATCGCCGCCTGGGCGGTCGCG
>DASTKA010000241.1:0-3935 GCA_035716165.1 Mycobacterium sp.
AGCTAGCGGCGAAGCCGGGCGCAGCGGGTCGCCGCGGGCCGATTCAGCGTCGCCGACGGCGGCCGCAACCTCGTTCGCATGCTCGACGGCTGGGCCGGTGTCTCGCCGGTGGCTGTGGCTGGTCGGTGCGATCGCGCTGGCTCTGACGTTCGCCCAGTCCCCGGGGCGGGTCTCCCCCGACACCAAACTCGACCTGACCGCGAACCCGCTGCGTTTTCTGGCCCGCGCGACCAATCTGTGGAGCAGCGAGCTGCCGTTCGGGCAGGCGCAGAACCAGGCCTACGGTTACCTGTTTCCGCACGGCACCTTCTTTCTGATCGGCCACGCGCTGGGTCTGCCCGGCTGGATCACCCAGCGGCTGTGGTGGGCGCTGCTGCTCACCGTCGGCTTCTGGGGACTGTTGCGGGTCGCCGAGGCGCTGCGGATCGGCAGCCCGGCGTCACGGGTGATCGCCGCGGCCGCGTTCGCGCTGTCGCCGCGAGTGCTGACCACGCTCGGCTCCATCTCGTCGGAAACGCTGCCGATGATGTTGGCGCCGTGGGTGTTGCTGCCCACGATCCTTGCGCTGCGCGGCTCCGACGGCCGATCCGTGCGCGCGCTGGCCGGGCGGGCGGGTCTGGCCGTCGCGCTGATGGGCGCGGTCAACGCCATCGCGACCCTGGCCGGGTGCCTGCCCGCGGTGATCTGGTGGGCGTGTCACCGGCCGAACCGGTTGTGGTGGCGCTACACCGGGTGGTCGCTGGTGGCGATGGTGCTGGCCACGCTGTGGTGGGTGGTGGCGCTGATGATGCTGCGCGCCATCAGCCCGCCGTTCCTGGACTTCATCGAATCCTCCGGCGTGACGACCCAATGGTCGTCACTGGTCGAGATGTTGCGCGGTACCGACAGCTGGACTCCGTACGTCGCGCCGACCGCCACTGCGGGCGCACCGCTGGTGACCGGGTCGGCGGCCATCCTGGGCACCTGCCTGGTCGCGGCGGCGGGACTGGCGGGGCTGGCCAGCCCGACCATGCCGGCGCGCGGGCGGCTGGTGACCATGCTGTTGGTCGGGGTGGTGTTGATGGCCGCCGGATACAGCGGCGGGCTGGGCTCGCCGGTCGCGCACGCGGTGCAGGCCTTCCTGGACGCCGGGGGCGCCCCGCTGCGCAACGTGCACAAGCTGGGGTCGGTGATCAGGATCCCGCTGGTGCTGGGGCTCGCGCAGTTGCTGGGCCGGGTACCGCTACCGGGCAGCACACCAATGTCGGTGTGGCTGCGCGCCTTCGCCCATCCCGAGCGCGACAGACGGGTCGCGACGGCGATCGTGGTGGTGACGGCGCTGATGGTCAGCACGTCACTGGCGTGGACCGGTCGGCTGGCTCCGCCGGGGACGTTCACCGCGATCCCGCAGTACTGGCACGAGGCCGCCGACTGGCTCACCGAGCACAACACCTCCAGGGCCGGGTCGCCTCCGCCCGGGCGGGTGCTCGTCGTTCCCGGTGCGCCGTTCGCCACTCAGGTATGGGGCACGAGCCATGACGAGCCGCTACAGGTGCTGGGCGAGAGCCCATGGGGGGTCCGTGATTCCATTCCGCTGACCCCGCCGCAGACCATCCGGGCGCTCGATTCGGTGCAGCGGCTGTTCGCCGCGGGCCGTCCCTCCGCCGGCTTGGCCGATACCCTTGTCCGGCAAGGTATCTCATATCTGGCGTTGCGCAACGACCTGGACCCCGACACGTCACGCTCGGCGCGCCCCATTCTGGTGCACCGCGCCGTCGACGGCTCGCCCGGCCTGCGCAAGGTCGCCGAGTTCGGCGCGCCCGTGGGCGCCGGCACCCTGAAGGGTTTCGTCGCGGACAGCGGGCTGCGGCCGCAATATCCGGCGGTCGAGATCTATCGGGTGGACAGCGGAAGCGATTCCGGCACACCCTATTTCGTCGACACCGACCGGATGGCCCGGGTGGACGGCGGCCCCGAGGCGCTGCTGCGCCTCGATGAACGGCGGCGGCTGCTGGGCCAGCCTCCGGTGGGCCCGGCGCTGCTGACCACCGACGCGCGGGGCGCGGGTCTGCCAGCGAATGCGGGGGTGACCATCACCGACACCCCGGTGGCCCGCGAGACGGATTATGGCCGGGTGGACCAACATTCGTCGGCCATCCGGGCCCCGGGCGACGCGAGGCACACCTTCAACCGGGTCCCCGACTACCCGGTGCCGGGCGCCGACCCGGTGACCGGGGCCTGGACCGGCGGCCGCATCACGGTATCGAGTTCGTCGTCGGATTCCACCGCGATGCCCGACGTCGCACCGGCGACGTCGCCGCCCGCCGCGATCGACGGTGATTCGGCGACCGCCTGGGTGTCCAACTCGCTGCAGGCCGCCGTCGGTCAATGGATGCGGATCGACTTCGACCACCCGGTGACGAACGCGGCGATCACATTGACGCCCAGCGCGACCGCCGTCGGCGCGCAGGTGCGCCGCATCCTGATCGAAACCGCCACCGGCAGCACCACGTTGCGGTTCGACGAGCCTGGCAAGCCGCTTGCCGCGGCACTCCCCTACGGCGAGACCCCCTGGGTGCGGATCACCGCCGCGGGTACCGACGACGGTTCGGCCGGGGTGCAGTTCGGCATCACCGACCTGGCGGTCACCCAGTACGACGCGTCGGGATTCGCCCACCAGGTCGACCTGCGGCACACCGTGCAGGTACCCGGGCCGCCGCCGGGCGCGCCGATCACGGGCTGGGACCTGGGCTCCGAACTGCTGGGCAGGCCGGGCTGCGCCCAGGCTCCCGACGGTGTGCGCTGCGCGCCCTCGATGGCACTGGCTCCGGAGGAACCGGTCAATTTCAGCCGGACGCTGAACGTGCCCGCGCCGATGTCGGTCACCCCGACGGTGTGGGTGCGGCCCCGTCAGGGCCCCAAGCTGGCCGACCTCATCACCGAACCGAATACCACCGTCGCTCATAGTGATTCGGATACGGTGGATGTCCTCGGCTCTGCCTACGCGGCAACCGACGGCGACCCGGACACCGCGTGGACGGCACCGCAGCGGGTGGTGCAGCACAAGACCCCGCCCACCCTGACGCTCACGCTGCCACGGCCCACCGAGGTCACCGGGGTGCGGCTCACGCCCGGCCGGTCGGTGCTGCCGGTGCATCCGACGATGGTGGCCGTCAACCTCGGCGATGGCCCGCAAGCCGCCGCGATCAAAGCCGACGGCGCGCAGACGGTTCCGCTGAAACCGCGGGTGACCGACACCGTGACCATCAGCCTGCTGAATTGGGAAGACGTCATCGACCGCAACGCTTTGGGTTTCGACCAGCTCAAGCCGCCCGGGCTGGCCGACGTCGCGGCGCTGGGTGCCGACGGCAAGCCGATCGCGCCCGCCGACAACGGCCGCAACCGCGCCCGCGAGGTGACCCTCGGCTGCGACCAAGGACCCGTCATCGCGGTCGCGGGCCGGTTCGTGCACACCGCGGTTCACACCACGGTGGGCGCGATCCTGGATGATGCGCCGGTCGCGGCGGTGCCGTGCGAGCGCGACCCGATCTCGCTGCCCGCGGGTCAACAGGAGTTGTTGGTCAGCCCGGGCCCTCAGTTCGTCGTGGACGGGGCCCAGCTGTCCACTCCGGCCGCCGCCGAAGTCGCACGGCCGGTTCATGTTTCGTCGTTTCGAGCGTGGGGTCCGGATCGCCGCGAAGTGCAGGCTCGCGCCTCGGACACCTCCCGCGTGCTGGTCGTTCCGGAAAGCATCAACCCGGGCTGGGTGGCGCGCACCAGCGCCGGGGCGCGCTTGACGCCGATCGCTGTCAACGGATGGCAGCAGGGCTGGGTGGTGCCCGCGGGTGACCCCGGCACCATCACGCTGACGTTCGCCTCCAATTCGCCCTACCGGGCGGGCCTGGCGGTGGGGCTGGCCCTGCTGCCGCTGCTGGCCCTGCTGGCCCTGTGGCGCA
>DASTKA010000242.1:0-3884 GCA_035716165.1 Mycobacterium sp.
CCTGCGCCGCGGTAGGCCACCGCGGTGGCCAGTGCCCTGCCGCCCTCGATCGTCCCAACCACAATGACTTTGTCGTTGACCGTGAAATGCGGTGCGGCGGTGATGGGTTGACGGGTGCCATGGCTGACGACGGTTGTGTCGGGGGTGAAGCGGTAGGTCTGGGTTTGTCCGTCGGCGCTGCGCATGGTCACCGAGTCCGTCGACACCGCGACCACGGTTCCTTCCTGACTCACCGGCTGCGCGATCGGCGGCGGTTCCAGATTGGCGGCGACAGCGCGCTTCTCGGAGGGGGCCGCGTTGAGCACCAGCGCCATCAAGCAGGCCGCGCCCAACAGCGACGCGGAGACGATGTCACACATGGTCACGGCGCCAGAGGCCCCGCGCCGCCGTCCACGATCGGCCGACTTCGGCCCTTGCTCCGGGGAGTCCGGCATACGGTGTTTGGCGCTCACGGTCAGTCCTTCCAGCGGCGTTGCACCAAAGGACTTCAGTGCTCACCGAACCAGCTTGCTGCCGAGAAATTACCCGCGGAAGGGCATCGGTAAACGACACTGCGGTCGGCCGCAGCCTGGACGCGCCGTCAGCCCTTGGTCAGGGTGAACTGTGCGACGTCGGTGTAGCCCTCGCGGAACAGTTCCGCGCAACCGGTCAGGTATTTCATGTACCGGTCGTAGACCTCTTCGGACTGAATGGCGATGGCCTCGTCGCGGCGCGCCTCGAGCGCAGCAGACCAGGTGTCGAGGGTGCGAGCGTAGTGCAGCCGCAGCGGCTGGATGAGCTTCACACCGAAGCCGGCGCGCTCCGCATGCTCCACCACGCCCTTGGCTTGTGGAAGGTCTCCGCCCGGGAATATCTCGTCCATGATGAACTTCATGAAGCGCAGCTTCGTCATGGTGATGGGCAGCCCGCGCTCGGCGAACTCCTCATCGCTGGGCTTGATGATGGTATGCAGCATCATGACGCCGTCGGCGGGCAGAGCTTCGTAGGCGGTCTTGAAAAACTCCTCGTACCGGTCGCGCCCGAAGTGTTCAAATGCGCCGATCGACACGATCCGGTCGACCCTCTCGTCGAACTGTTCCCACCCCTGCAGCAGCACCCGCTTGGACCGCGTCGAAGGATGGCTGTCCAGACGGCGCTGCACGTGTGCCTGCTGGTTGCGGCTCAGCGTCAGACCGACGACGTTGACGTCGTAGCGCTCGAGCGCTCGGACGATCGTGGTGCCCCACCCACACCCGATGTCGAGCAGCGTCATACCGGGCTGCAGGCCGAGCTTGCCGAGGGACAGATCGACCTTTGCGTATTGCGCCTCTTCGAGCGACATGTCCTCGCGCTCGAAATAGGCGCAGCTATAGGTGCGCGTCGGGTCCAGGAAAAGCGCGAAGAATTCGTCGGACAGGTCGTAGTGCGCTTGTACGTCCTCGAAATGCGGTTCCAAGCTGACGGCATCGCCGGGTATTTCGGACAAGTCACAACCTCTGACTGATTCTTATGTGATTCGGGTGCGATCGAAGCTGATCGCTCGACTGACGGGCCCAGTGTATCCGCCCGGATAACCGCGCCCTCCCAGTGAGTTCCTGTTCAGGGCCGCAGCGCGAACGAACGCGCGGGGGACAGCGGGCCTCAGACCGCGACGTCAGCAGCGCAATGACGCGGCCGTCAAATTCGCGAATCGCCTGCGACACAGAATAATTCGACTGGAGCCCGCAATCCGGGCGGTAGACGCGGTTGACGGATTGCGCGTCGGGTTGTTACCTCAGCTGGTAGACAGGGTAAGCCCCGGCTGAGTGCTCAGAGAGGCGGAACTCTCCGATGACTGACATCACCATGTTGATCCTCGCCGACCATGAGTGGTTCCGCGAACAGTTCGCGCGGCTGGACGAATTGCAGGCGCAGCATCCCGACGACCAAGCCGCGCTCAAGCGGGTGTGGGGCCCCCTCGCCGACAAGCTGGATGTGCACGCCTACATCGAAGAAAAGATCTTCTACCCGCAGTTGCTGAAACGCGGGGGTGACGACGCCGAGGGCGAGACCCTCGACGCGATCGGTGACCACAACGACATTCGCGACGGCGTGCGCGAGGCCAACGCCGCCGCACTCGGCAGCGAGCGGTGGTGGGCGGCGGTCGGGCGCACGCGGGAGGCCAACGACGATCACATGGGTGAAGAGGAACGAGAAGGGCTGTCGGATTTTCGCCGCAACGCCCCTATCGGGCTTCGCGAAGCGCTCGGGCGCCAATACAGCGAGTTCATGGCCGAGCACCCCACCACCGAGGGGTTGCCGATCAGGGATCGCGACCCACGTCGCTACGTCGAGCAGGTCGAGGGCCCGCCGCAGGCCAAACCCACCGACTTCTCCCTGCGTATCGGGAGTCTGAAAGGCCAATGAGCCGCCGATGCGGCTGACCCTCGTCGGGGGTATCACCCCGCTGATCGCCCAAGCGCTGGTATCCGGCACCGGCAACGTGATGGTCGCGGCCTACATGCTGATCTTCGGCGGCGTGGTGGGAGGCATCACGTTGCTGTTCACCCCGGAAGTGGCCGGCAAGCCGTTGCTCGGCTCCGGGCCTGCGGTGGAAACCGAGCGGGAGGCGCGCGCGCTCGCGGGCGACGTCAGATAGCGACCGTCCAAGCAGAGTTTCCGTTGTTTCGCCGGTGGGCGTTAATTTGTCCGTGGCGGGCTATCCGTCGAAGATGAGGACCGGTTTCCACCAGCGGTTGCGCACGCTGACCGAGCAGCTGGCCGAGATGTGCGCGATGGCCGCCGAGGCGATCGAGCAGGCGAGCGAGGCGCTGCTGCAAACCGACCTCACGACGGCCGAGCGCGTCATCGCCCGCCATCGGGACATCCTGGCTCTGGATGCTCATGTGGGGGAAACCGCATTCGCGTTGCTGGCGTTGCAGGCGCCGGTTGCCACGGACCTGCGCGCGGTGGTCAGCGCCCTCCGGATCGCAGCGGACGCGCGACGGATGGTCGAGCTGGCGGTGCACATCGCCGAGATCGCCCGCCGTCGTCACCCGTATCCGGCCGTGTCCGTCGAGGTGCGGCCATACGTCGCCGCCATGGGCGAGGCGGCCGAGGCGCTGGCCCTCGGGGCGCGGGAGGTGCTGGTGTCTCAAGATCCGCGCCGGGCCGCGCAGATTCGCCGCGACGACGACACCATGGACGAGCTGCACCGCCGGCTGCTGGCGGTGCTGATGGATCCCGCTTGGACGCAGGGGGTCGCCGCGGCGGTGGACGCCACCCTGTTGGGCCGCTTCTACGAACGCTTCGCCGACCACGCGGTGCAGATCGCGAGGCGGGTTATCTTCCAGGCCACCGGGCGCTAGCTCTGGGGTTCGGTGACGCGGCGCGCACGCAAGCGCTTCGAACGACCGCGGAAGAACGCTAATTCGCGATTAGCAACCGCTCGCGGTGGCTAATAGGGAAGGGGCATGTCCTGGCTGGACGGCACAGCGGAGGGAACGGAACGACTATGGAACCGATATCACCGATGGACGCGTTGTTCCTCATCGGCGAGTCACGCGAGCATCCGATGCACGTTGGCTCGCTGCAGCTCTTCGAACCCCCGGAGGACGCCAGTCCCCATTTCGTGCGCGAGTCGTATCAGGCGATGCTGGAGTGCACTGACGTACAGCCGGCATTCCGTAAGCACCCCGCGTTCTTCGGCGGCCTCACGAACGTGGCGTGGTCCTTCGACAAGGACGTCGAGCTCGACTACCACCTCCGCCGGTCCGCTCTTCCCGAGCCCGGACGAGTCCGCGACTTGCTCGAGCTGGCTTCCCGGCTGCACGGCAGCCTGCTCGACCGGCACCGTCCCATGTGGGAGGCGCACCTCGTCGAAGGCCTGCAGGACGGGCGGTATGCGGTCTACACGAAGTATCACC
>DASTKA010000243.1:0-2230 GCA_035716165.1 Mycobacterium sp.
CGGATCCGGCTGCTCGGGGGCTGGGCCGCCGGCGTGAGGCGAGTCAGCCTTGTCGTCGTGGCCGCCCTCGCCGAAGCCGCCCGCGGGAGCTGTCATGGTGTTCAACCTAACCCATGCGCAGGTGGCGGGTGCCGCCGCGAATCGCCGGCGGCCGGACGAGGATGCCGCACCGGTATCGGGACGCCTGCCGGAGCGAAACCGCGGCTCGTCGTCGGGCCGGGGTCGGGTTTGCGCCGCCGACTGCAGGGTGTTTTCGCAGGTGCCGAAAGTCGCTGGATAGGGTGAAGAAGCCCCGAGATGAAACGGCGGCCGTTGCGGAGGACAATGAGCGGCGATGACTAATCCTTTCCAGCCCGGGCAGGTTCCCGGGGCAACCCCGGCGGGTGCGGCGGGACGCCGCGGCGCGCCCGGACTACCGACGCCGCCGCGCGGCTGGCCGGTCGGTTCCTACCCCACCTACGCCGAGGCGCAGCGCGCCGTCGACTACCTCTCCGACCAGCAGTTCCCGGTGCAGCAGGTGACCATCGTCGGTGTCGACCTGATGCAGGTGGAGCGGGTCACCGGCAGGCTGACATGGCCGAAGGTGCTTGGTGGCGGCGTACTGAGCGGG
Organism: Mycobacterium sp.; assembly: GCA_035716165.1. Classification (GTDB taxonomy): domain Bacteria; phylum Actinomycetota; class Actinomycetes; order Mycobacteriales; family Mycobacteriaceae; genus Mycobacterium. The sequence continues at coordinate 611 of DASTKA010000243.1, forward strand.
GCGTGGCTCGGGTTGTTCATCGGGCTGGTGTTGGGTTTCTTCAGCCCGAATCCGTGGGGGGCGCTGGCCACGGGTCTGGTCGCCGGTGTCTTCTTCGGGCTGATCACTTCCGCCGTTCCTTACTCGATGGCCCGTGGCACAAGGGATTTCAGCTCGACCATGCAGCTGGTAGCCGGGCGTTACGACGTGCTCTGTGATCCGCAAAACGCGGAGAAGGCGCGGGACCTGTTGGCGCGCTTGGCGATCTGAGGCCGGCGCGAGAGGTGTGAATTGGTGGTGAGTCGTCGCGGGCGCGTGCGCCGAGTAGGCGCGATTGCGCTGGCGACCGTGATCACTGCCGTGGCCGTGTCGGCGTGCGGTTCCGCGGGCCGGGGCCTGGTCGTCAGCTTCTACACGACGGCCGCCGATGGTGCGACGTTCGCCGCGGTCGCCCAGGACTGCACGAAGCAATTCAATGGCCGCTTCGCCATCCAGCAGATCAGTCTGCCCCGCGCCCCGGGCGAGCAGCGTTTGCAGCTGGCCCGCCGGCTGACCGGTCATGACCGCACGCTCGATGTGATGTCGCTGGACGTGGTGTGGACGGCCGAGTTCGCCGAGGCGGGCTGGGCGTTGCCGCTGTCCGACGATCCAGCGGGCCGCGCCGAGACCGACGCGACGGTCGATACCTTGCCGGGCCCATTGTCGACTGCGCGCTGGCAGGGCAAGCTGTACGGCGCACCCGTCACAACCAACACCCAATTGCTCTGGTACCGGCCCGATTTGGTGCCGCAGCAGCCGCGAACCTGGGACGGCATGGTGTCCGAGGCCACCAGGTTGCACGCCGCGGGACAGCCGAGCTGGATCGGCGTGCAGGCCAACGAGGGCGAAGGTCTGGTGGTCTGGTTCAACACATTGCTGGCGAGTGGCGGCGGTCAGGTCCTCTCCGAGGATGGTCGCCGGGTCACCCTGACCGACACGCCGGCGCACCGGGCGGCCACCGTGACGGCGCTGCGCGTCCTCAAGGCGGTGGCCCTCGCGCCCGGAGCCGATCCGTCGATCAGCAGGACCGACGAGAGCACCGCGCGGTTGGCGGTCGAACAAGGCCGGGCCGCACTCGCGGTCAACTGGCCGTACGCGCTGGCGTCCATGCTGGAGAACGCGGTGAAGGGCGGCGTGCCCTTCCTGCCGCTCAACCGGAATCCGTTGCTGGCCGGCAGCATCAACGACACCGGGACATTCGTGCCCAATGACGAGCAATTCCGCGTCGCGTATCAGGCCAGCCAGAAAGTGTTCGGATTCGCGCCGTATCCCGGTGTGGCGCCGGGCCGTCCGGCCAGGGTGACGATCGGCGGGTCGAATCTGGCTGTGGCCAGCACCTCTCGTCACCGTGCCGAAGCCTTCGAAGCCATCCGCTGCCTGCGCAGCCTGGCGCAGCAAAAATACGTTTCGATCGAAGGCGGGTTGCCCCCGGTACGCGCGTCGCTGTATTCCGATCCGCAATTCCAGACCAAATACCCGATGTACACCATCATTCGCCGCCAGCTCACCGATGCCGCGGTGCGCCCGGTAACGCCCGTCTACCAGGGGGTGGCTATCCGGCTCGCCGCGACGCTGAGCCCGATTACCCAGATCGACCCCGAA
>DASTKA010000244.1:0-2392 GCA_035716165.1 Mycobacterium sp.
ATAAGCGGGTGGCGCTGGTGTTCTCGGCCTATCCCACCAAGCACGCCCGCATCGGTAACGCGGTCGGGTTGGACACGCCGGCGAGCGCGGTCGCGCTGCTGCAGGCGATGCGCGAGCACGGCTACCGGGTGGGTGAGCTGCCGGGCGTCGAGGCCAACGACGGCGACGCGCTGATCCACGCGCTGATCGAGCGGGGCGGCCAAGACCCCGACTGGCTCACCGAAGGTCAACTGGCGGCCAACCCGATCCGGGTGTCCGCCAAGGCCTACGGCGAATGGTTCGCCACCCTGCCCACCGAGTTCACCGACGCCGTCACGGAGCACTGGGGCCCGCCGCCCGGGAATCTCTTCGTGGACCGCAGCAACGATCCCGACGGCGAAATCGTCATCGCCGCAATGCAATCGGGCAACCTGGTGTTGATGGTGCAGCCGCCCCGCGGCTTCGGCGAGAACCCCGTCGCCATCTACCACGACCCGGACCTGCCACCCAGCCACCATTACCTGGCCGCCTACCACTGGCTGGACGTCGGCTTCGGCTCCCACGCGGTGGTGCATCTGGGCAAGCACGGCAACCTGGAATGGCTGCCCGGCAAGACGCTGGGCATGTCGGCGCAGTGCGGGCCCGACGCCGCGCTGGGCAACCTCCCGTTGATCTACCCGTTTCTGGTCAACGACCCCGGTGAGGGCACGCAGGCCAAACGGCGCGCGCATGCCGTCCTGGTCGACCATCTGATCCCACCGATGGCGCGCGCCGAGTCCTACGGTGACATCGCGCGTTTGGAGCAGCTGCTCGACGAGCACGCCAACGTCGCCGCGCTGGATCCCGGCAAGCTGCCCGCCATCCGCCAGCAGATCTGGACGCTGATTCGGGCGGCGAAGATGGACCACGACCTGGGCCTGACCGAACGGCCCGAAGAAGACTGTTTCGACGACATGCTGCTGCACGTCGATGGCTGGCTGTGCGAGATCAAGGACGTCCAGATCCGTGACGGCCTGCACATCTTGGGGCAAAAGCCCACGGGGGAAGCCGAACTGGACCTGGTGCTGGCGATCCTGCGGGCGCGCCAACTGTTCGGCGGCGAACACGCCCTTCCGGGATTGCGGCAGGCCCTGGGTTTGGCCGAGGACGGCACCGACGACCGGAGCACGGTCGATCGAACCGAGGCCGCGGCCCGCGAACTCGTTGCCGCGCTGCAGGCGAGCGGCTGGGATCCCGATGCGGCCGAGGGGATTACCGACAACGCCGACGTCGCAGCGGTGCTACGTTTCGCCGCCGCCGAAGTGGTGCCGCGGTTGGCCGGTACCGCCGCCGAAATCGACCAGGTGCTGCGCGCCCTGGACGGCCGATTCATTCCGGCCGGGCCGTCGGGCTCACCGCTGCGCGGCCTGGTCAACGTGCTGCCCACCGGCCGCAACTTCTACTCCGTCGATCCCAAAGCCATCCCATCGCGGCTGGCCTGGGAAGCCGGTGTGGCGCTGGCGGATTCGCTGCTCACCCGCTACCGCGACGACCATGGGCAGTGGCCGCAGTCGGTCGGGCTGTCGGTGTGGGGCACCTCGGCCATGCGCACCGCCGGCGACGACATCGCCGAAGTCCTTGCCCTGCTCGGTGTCCGGCCGGTGTGGGATGACGCATCGCGGCGTGTCGTCGACCTGGCGCCGATCCCGCTGGCCGAGCTTGGCCGCCCACGCATCGACGTCACGGTGCGGATCTCGGGATTTTTCCGCGACGCCTTCCCGCATGTCGTGACGATGCTCGACGACGCGGTGCGGCTGGTCGCCGACCTCGACGAGCCGGCCGAGGACAACTACGTGCGTGCTCACTCCCAAGCCGACCTCGCTCACCACGGTGATCAACGCCGCTCCACCACAAGGATTTTCGGATCCAAGCCGGGCACCTATGGCGCCGGGCTGCTGCAGCTGATTGACAGCCGGAACTGGCGTGACGACGCCGACCTGGCCGCGGTGTACACCGCGTGGGGCGGCTTCGCCTACGGGCGTGACCTGGACGGCCGCGAGGCTGTCGACGACATGAACCGGCAGTACCGGCGTATCGCGGTGGCCGCCAAGAACACCGACACCCGCGAACACGACATCGCCGACTCCGACGACTACTTCCAGTATCACGGCGGCATGGTGGCCACCGTGCGCGCGCTGACCGGTCAGGCGCCGGCCGCCTACATCGGCGACAACACCCGCCCCGACGCGATCCGCACCCGCACCCTGTCGGAGGAGACCACGCGGGTGTTCCGCGCTCGAGTGGTCAATCCGCGGTGGATGGCGGCGATGCGCCGGCACGGATACAAGGGCGCGTTCGAGATGGCGGCGACCGTGGACTACCTGTTCGGCTACGACGCGACGGCCGGGGTGATGGCCGATTGGATGTACGAGCA
>DASTKA010000245.1:0-2571 GCA_035716165.1 Mycobacterium sp.
TGCGATGCCACGCACCGCGCAGGACGTTGTCCAGGATCTGCATGCGTTACTCGCCGCGGCCCACCTTCCGGGGCCGTATGTTCTGGTCGGGCACTCGCTGGGTGGCCTGTTCATCCGGCTGTATGCCCAAACCTATCCCGACCAGGTTCGGGCACTGGCGTTCGTCGACGCCTTCCCGGTGGAGATACCGAGCCTCTTGGGACCCGACTGGCCGACTTACCGTCAGGCACTGGACCAGCCGCTGCCTCAATTCGCGAATTCGCCCTCGTTCGAGGAAATCGACATCGAGAAGAGCGTCGCCCAGGTTGGCGCCGCCCCGGCTTTCCCGGCCGTCCCCACCGTCGTGTTGTCGCGGACCGAGCCATTCGCGATCCCCGGCACCGGGTCGCCCGAGCAGGGCGCGAAGTTGGAACAGGCGTGGCGCGACGGCTCGGCGGATCTGATCGCGCTGCGGCCGCAGACACCACACATGATCGCGACCGGCAGCGATCACTTCATCCAGATTCACCAACCCGACTTGGTGGCGGCCGGCGTACGCCTGGCGATCCAGAGGTCGGACCCGAGGCGCTGATGCGCCGATCCCGTTCCGGCGGAACGTATGTCGCCGCGTTCAGAAGAAGGTCCCGGCATGCGGCGCCTCGGGCACCGCGAACAGTTGATCTGCCACATCCAGCGCTACCGGATCACCGGCGCGCGCCAGCCCGGCCGCGGCGAGACTGCGCCAGCTCGTGCCGCCGAGCAGTGCTGCACCCAACCCCTCGATCCCGACGTGGAGGTCGGCGCGGCGCGTCGTCGGTTCGGCGCCCTCACCGGTGACGGTGAAAGTCACCGAATTATTCTGCAGCTGTGGGTCATTGACCGCGATCGTCACACTTCCGCCACCAACATAGGAGCGCGCGGTCAGCGCACGCTCCACATCGATGATCCGCAGCCATGTCTCGTCGTAAACCGCGGTGACCTTCGCCGCCCGGCGATCGACAAACAGCCAGGGCAGCCCGTTGTCCATGGGCAGCATCCAAAACGTCACGCGGTGAACAAGATCCAACCCGAGCAGGAAACGCAGCAACCCGAGATAGGCGTCCGCGGTGGGTGCGAAGAAATCCTCGACCACGATGGTGCGCTGGTCGCTGACGAACCAATTCCCGGTGTCGACGGGCCGGTAGCGGGCGAAACCCGACTCGGCGCCGGGCTCACCATGCACCGCGACATACCATGCCCCCGAGGATGATTCGGCGCGAAGCCGGGCGCTCTCCCACCACACCCCGGGACGGTCGATGGTTCCCGGACGGGAGGGACGATTGGCGTCATAGACGCGGGGCAGGATCTCCCAGGTTTCGGCGCCGCCGAGCAGACGCACCGGACCACCCATCCCGACGTTGGGGCGAAACGCCGCCCGCGCGGTCGTAATCTCCACGCTTTGTGCGCAACTCGCCACCCCGTATCCGTACCGCCCATAGATGGTGGCCTCCGAGGCCCGCAGCGATGCGACCACCTCACCGCGCGCCGCGATGTCATGAAGCTGGTGCCGGATCAATGCGGTGGCGATGCCTCTTCGGGTGAACGACGGCAGCACTCCGATATGGGTCACCGCGGCGTGGCTCACGGTGGCGCCGCCGGGAAGGGTGAGGGCGCTCGTCACGGCGTCCGCGGTGCCGACGAGTTGCCCGTCGACGAATGCGCCGACGGTGCGCCCGGGGTCGAGCAGTTTGGTGATCTGGCCGGGCGGCAGGTTCGACATGGGCGGCAAACCCACCATCGCCGTGCGAAACAACGTCGCCGCGGCGATGAGGTCGTCCTCGGTGTCGAGAACCCTGATCTCGGTGGTCATTCGGTCATCATGTCTGCTCGGCGCACACTGTGCCGCACAAGCTATCAGACGCCGGGGAGTCGCGTGCCCGCTACCGGATGGGCAAGCCGGTCACCGCCCGCGAGATCACCAGCCGCTGGATCTCGCTGGTGCCCTCGAAGATGGTGAAGATCTTCGCGTCACGGTGCATGCGCTCCACGGGGTAGTCGCGGGTGTATCCGTTGCCGCCCAAAATCTGTATCGCCTCATCGGTGACATACACCGCGGTTTCGCTGGCCACCAACTTGGCCATCGAGCCCTCCGCCGCTTCGAAGTTCTGGTTGTTGCGAGCCATCCAGCCGGCCCGCCACACCAGCAGGCGGGCCGCGTCGATGCGGCTTTTCATGTCCGCCAGCTTGAACGCCACCGCCTGAAACTCGCCGATCTTGCGGCCGAATTGCTCACGCTGACAGGCGTATTCGAGGGCGTACTCGTAGGCGGCCCGGGCCACGCCGACGGCCATCGCGCCGACCGTGGGCCGGGTGCGTTCGAAGGTCTTCATCGCCGCCTGGCCCCCCGAGGAGGAACCGGACTTGACCCGGGCGATCCGTGCCTCGAACTTCTCCCGGCCGCCGAGGATGGCATCCTCGGGCAGGCGGACGTTGTCGAGCACCACCTCGGCGGTGTGCGAAGCGCGAATCCCGTGCTTCTTGAACTTCTGGCCCTGCGCCAGACCTTTGGTGTCCGGCCCGATGACGAAGCTGGCCTGGCCGCGGGTGCCCAGT
>DASTKA010000246.1:0-3145 GCA_035716165.1 Mycobacterium sp.
ATTGGAATGCTCCACGAAACGGGCAACATCCACCAATCGCCGGACGGTTCGCAGTTGCTTGTCGGCACCAGCATCATCGATCAAACGGGGACCGTGGTGGGGCAGATGCCGACCCTGAAGGGTGGTCCCGGCTGGTCGGATGACAGCCGGCAGAGTTGCTCCATGTCGACCGCCACCGGCGCCACGCCGACCGGGAACTTGGAACCGGCCTGGCTCTATACCGGTCCCATCGGCAGCGCCGGGCATCGCGTGGTACAGCTCGGCGAGTTCGGTGGTCAGAGTGGCCCCAGCGTGCTAGCCTGCAGCCCGTCGGCCGACCGGGCGGTCGTCGTCGAGGACGTCATCTACTATCTTCGGGAGGTCTGGGTGGTCCGGCTGTCGACCGGTGCGGTGCTCTATCACCATGTGTATGCAAACGGTCAGGTGGCCTCCTCGGGGTTGGCGTCGCACGACGGGCGGTATCTCGCTGAGCAGCTGATATCGTCGAATGGTCAGGGCCCGGTCGTTTTCGGCGACACCCAGATTCTGCGTACGTCAGACGGTGCGGTGCTGGCACGGATTCCTGGTCAGGCGGTTGCACTCTCCTGGGACGGCAGCCGGGTCGTGACGATACCGGCCCCCCAGTCCGCCGGGCCTGGCGAGGTCCGAGTGGTTGACTGGCAGCGCAACCAGGTGCTCTGGCGACACCCGCTGACACCGCAGGATCAGACGGGCTACGGACGCGTCGACGTGCTTGCCCGCCCCAACAGCGCCGACATGGCGATCGCCGTCGGTCGGTCGATGTACAACGGCACGCCCGACCAGTTCGATGGACTGTGGATCGTCATGCCCGACGGACATGCGAAGCAGGTGGTCGCCGGCCAGCTTGCGCCAGCGTTCTAGCCGAAGGAACTCGCCGCCGCCCGGCGTTGTAACTCTTTCGAAGAACGGCCCGTTTTTCTTGCGAGACGGCGTGAAACTCCTCGACCGTCAACAGATCGAGAGCCTGGTGCACGAGCTGGAGGCCGGAGCGTATGGCCTGGCTCGCGCCCGCACGCGCAACGCCGAGTCGCCCCAGGGCGACGTCGTCCTCCTCGAGGCGTTCACGGATGTGGCGCCCTGGTTTCCCCGGTCGCGCAGCACGGCTGACCTGCGCCGGAAACTCGACGCGCGGATTCGGACGCGGACCGCCCCGTTGCTCCAGCCGAACGGGTCGAAGCCGCCGGTCGAGACACCGGTCAACGACAGCCTGCACTTAAAGATCGTCGATCTCGTCGAAGAGCATCAGAGCGTTGAGCCGCTGGGGCGGCGGAAAGCGATCCTGGGAGCTATCGGAGTCGCCGCGATCCTGGTCGCCGTTTCAGCATTTGTCTGGTCGCGGCTCGATGCCCTGGCGGCCGCCCGGCCAACGCTCACCACGATGGGCCCGTCGACGAACGCCACCGACGTTCCCATTCAGGGCAGTGTGATCTTGACCTTCGGACGGGCGCCGTCCGCGAAACCGTCGATCACGCTGCAGCCCGCCGACGGCGCGCTGGGCGTGTCGACCTGGGACGGCAAGACCATGACGGTGGACTACCAGGGTTTGCGATTTGCGAGGCGGTACACGATCGTCCTAGCGGCCGACTATCACAGCCGCTACAAGGATGTTGGGCATTACGAGCGGCGCTGGAGCTTTACCACTGAGGGCTACCCCGTCCTGAAATCGCTCGGACCCGCCGATGGCGATACGCTGGTCTTTCGCAACGGACAGATCACCATCGACTTCAATCACAGGCCGACGGTCGAACCGAAAGTCAGCCTGGTCCCGAACGCCGGCCTCGGTGCGGGCCAGTGGAACAGCGGCGTCTGGGTCGTGAGCTATAGCAACCTGGCGCCCCGCACCTCATACGTCGCTACGGTGGACGTGGATTACGGCGTGCCGAGCGCAAACATCCATCGCAGGTGGTCGTTCACGACCGAGCCTGGATCACCGCCGGCTGGCACGCCGGTGATCTGGTATGCGAGGGATTCGCCGACCAACACGGTCGTGCCGGTGAGGCTGGCCGCCATCGACTGGGATGGTCACCTGGTTGGAACGGCCTACGTTTGGCGTGCGTTCAACCAGTCCCCAGACGGTGCAGTGATGGTGACGGGGGACGGCTATGTCGATGCCAGCGGAAGGTTGATCGCCTCATCGGCGAGCCCCTATCCCACCGTTTTCGCGGACGACGGCAAGAGTATCTGCGAACTGCAAAGCGCCGGTGGGGCAAACCCCGATGTGGTCTGGATCTACACGGGGCCTTTGCGCGGGCCACTGCACCGCGTCGTGCCGGCGGGTCAATTCGGCGCCCGGTCAGGCCTGGGCATCATCGCCTGCAGCGTGCTGAACGACCGCGTCGTCCTCGAGTACGGTGATGTGAGCGGAACCACGTCGGTCAAAGTCCTCACCCTCTCCTCCGGCCGCCTGCTGTTCCAGCGGAGCTACGAATCGTTGGCCAGCCTGGTCAGCTCGCGCGATGGGCGATATGTGGCCGAGCAGATGGTGCATTACGACAACCAGGTGCAGCGAGCGATCGCCGACACTTTCATCCGCCGCACCAGTGACGCGGCCGTCGTGGCCCACCTGCCAAACCAGCGGATCGTGCAATTCTCCTGGGACGACCGCCGTGTCGTTACGACGTCGCTGCTCGGACCGGACGCCAGCAACGAAATCGATCTGCTCGATTGGCAACAGGGGAAAATCCTGTGGCGTCAGGCGCTTCCGATTGGTATCCAGGGAAGCCCCATATACGCGATGGCAGAACCGCGGGGCTCCAGGATGATGGTGGCCTTTGGCGCCCACCCGGACGGCGTCACCGATCAGCTATGGATCGTGCAGACCGATGGAACGGCGACCGAGGTGCTTAGCGACCTCTTCTACGTGCTGTTTACGCCGTTCTTCTGAGTCAAACGTTGGCGTATAGTGCGCTGCGTATCAGATGGAGGCGGTAATGGAGGGAGAGGTCGATGGCTGAGGCACGGACGAAACTGACCAATGAGCAGAAACGCGCGCAACTTCGAAAGAGCTACGACCTGAGCGCCCGAGGAGAGTACGAACGCTCCGTCCAGGAGGGGTTTGCCGACGATGCCGTCTTCCATAGCCAGAGGCGCGATCGCGCCTTTCGCGGCAAGGCGGCGATCGCCG
>DASTKA010000247.1:0-2093 GCA_035716165.1 Mycobacterium sp.
TCAAACGGGATGTAGCCTACTTCATCGACGACTATAAGGGGGTAGCGGCCGAGTCGGATCAGCTCGGTCTGTAGTTTCCCGGTGTGGTGAGCGGCGGCCAAGCGGTCGACCCATTGGGCGGCCGTGGCGAAGGCCACCCGATGCCCGGCTTGGCAGGCTCGGATGGCTAATCCGATCGCCAGGTGTGTTTTCCCAGTACCCGGCGGACCGAGAAACACCACGTTGTCTTTCGCGGCGACGAAATCTAAGGTTCCGAGGTGGGCGATGGTATCTCGTTTGAGGCCTCGGGCGTGGTCGAAATCGAATTCCTCCAACGATTTCCGCGCGGGGAATCGGGCGGCGCGGATACGTTCTTCTCCGCCGTGAGACTCGCGGGCGGCGACCTCGCGGTGCAGGCAGGCGACCAGGAACTCCTCGTGGCTCCAGTTCTCGGCGCGGGCTCGCTCGGCGAGCCGGGGTACCGATTCGCGCAGGGTGGGGGCTTTGAGCGCGCGGGTCAAAAACGCCACCTCGCCGCTGAGGTCGCGGGCCGCGCTGGCCGACCGTGCGCTGGTGGTGATACTGGTGGCGGCGGTCTTGGTGGTGGTGGTGGTCATTACGCCACCCCGCCAGCGTCGGGGGCACCGGTGATGTCGTCGAGGCCCAGGGCAGTGTCGTACTCGGCCAGGCAGCGGGTCTCGACGTCTGGTTCGGGGGCGGGACGCAGCAGTCCGATCCGTTCGCGGCGCAGTGCCCGCGCGGCGGCGATGTGCTCGGGCGCAGACAGCGTTTGGTGGCGGGCCCAGATCCGTTCGTGGTCGGCGACCAGCTGACCTTCGCAATAGGCCCGCACCCGGGCCAGGTCGGCGACGACCTCGACCCGGCGGCCGATCACCGCAGGATGCACCGAGTAGTCGTTACCGTCTAGGCGCACATAGTGATCGCGGGGCAGCCGCGTGCTGGCCCGCCAGCCGGTCACCGGGGCGATCGGGGGAAGCGCCAGCATCGCCGCGCGATCGGCGACGATCCGGTCGGTCGGGGCGCAGCCCAACACCCGACGGCGACGCTGGTTGACCACCGCCAGCCAGTCGGCGAGCTGGACGTTGAAATCCGCCGGCGAGGCGAAACTCCGGCCGGGCAAAAACGAGCGCTCCAGGTAGTCGTGGCACCGCTCGAGCAGCCCCTTAGCCTCCGCGTCTGCGGGGCGCAAGATGACCACTTTCGCGCCCAGCGTGCCGCGGAAGCTTTGGCACGCCGCGGTCAGCTCGCTGCGCCGGCCCCGCCAGCGCCCGACCGCGCCCTCGCCATCCCACACCAATACTCGGGGAATCGCGCCGAGACGCTGCAAATGTCCCCACCAGCCGGTGAATAAATCCTCGGCCGTACGGGTAGGAATCAGCACCGCGGACAACCACCGCGAATAACCCGTCACCATGGTCAACACCGGTAGCTGGCTGGCGGTGCGGACTTGACCAAAGCCCACCGGCAGCGTGATATCGGGAAACCAAAAATCGTGCTGGGCGATCTCCCCGGCTACATAGTTCGTGCGACTCGCCGGGTCCGGCGGCAAATACGCCGGACGTAACTGCGCGACCCGACCCGACAACGTACGGATCGAACGCTCCCAACCGATCCGCTCCGCGATCACCGTCGCCGGCATCGTCGGATACGCCGCCAACAACTCCCGAATCCGCGGCTCCACCGCATCCACGATCGAACCGGCCGGCCGCCGCGAATACTTCGGTGGCTGATCCGCCGCCAACGCTGCCTTGACCGTATTCTTCGAACACCCCAACACCCGAGCGATCACCTTGACCGGCATCTTCTCCGCACGATGCAACCGCCTGATCTCAGCCCAGTCCTCCACACACAACACCCCTTCGTCCTCCCTGGCTCGGTGGGAGCCAGGGTCACGGCCCAAGGGGTCAGAATTCGGTTGCCGCGCCGGGGTCATTTTTCGCGTGCCGTCGACACCAGGTGCCTGATGGCCGCGAGGGACGGTGATCCGCACCGCCGCCGACCGCCTCAGGGCCGCTTGATAGGTGCTTCGAGGTCGTGCACGCGCCACGCCCCGGAAGCAGACAAGCACTGCCGGATAAGCGCCGACGCCTCCC
>DASTKA010000248.1:0-4232 GCA_035716165.1 Mycobacterium sp.
CCGGGTACCGGCAGGTCGACGTTCGGGCCCGGATCGCCGTGGTGCACGGGCGTCTCGGAGATGTTGTTGTCCTTGACGTAGTCGGCGATGGTGTACTTGGCCTTCGCCGCCGGTGCCGCGCTGGTTTGCGACGACGTCGACGTGGACGCTGCCGTCGTCGACGTTGACGCTTTGTCACCGGATTTGTGGTCGTGGCCGCAACCGACGAGCGCTAAACTCAGCGCCACAGAAATGGTTGCTAGCGTTAAATGTTTCATCGATCCAATCTCCCGAAAATTGGGCCAGTACCAGCGCCAGCCGTGGTGGGCATGACAATAACCGAAATCTTCGCTGCTTTGCCGATATCTTTTCCGACCTCGTCACGCGACCCGAATTACGCCGATATCCGACGCCCTCAGACCATGTCGTTGGCGGTCAGCCACCGCATCACCGGCCAGCCGACGAACACCGGTAGCCAGCAGGTCAGCATCCGGTACAGCAGTACCGACGGCACGCCGACGGCCGCCGGCACACCGAACGCGGCCAGGCCACCGATCAGCGCCGCTTCGACCGCCCCGACACCGCCGGGCGTGGGGGCGGCGGAGGCCAGCGTTCCGCCGACCATGGTGACCACGGTGACGGCGATGAAAGTGGTTCCGCCGCCGAAGGCTTCGACACTGGCCCATAACGCGAGCGCCGCGCCGAGGGTGGTGCCCGCACAACCCAGCAGGATCAGTGCCAGCCGCCGCGGTTCGCGCGCGAGCTTGACCAGATCGGACACCACCTCGTTGAGCTTGGGGCGCACCTCGTTCGCCAGCCACTTGCGCAGCGTGGGCACGAACAGGAACGTGCCGACGATGCCGAGCGCGATCCCCGCGATCAGATACAACAATGTCGCCCTCGGCACGAAATGCCGCAGGTTCATGGAGGCGCCGGCCGCGGCGCTGAACAAGACCAGCAGCGCGAGGTGCGCGATCACCTGTACCGACTGCTGCAGCGCCACGGCCGCGGTCGCTCGCATCGCCGACAAGCCGCTCTTCTGCAAGAACCGCGTGGACAGCGCCAGCCCGCCCACGCCGGCCGGTGTGGTGGTCGCGGCAAAAGTGTTGGCCACCTGGGCGATTGACAACGTCCAGAAGTTCACCATGCCGTCGGCGCAGGCCCACAGCGCGGCGGCCGCTCCGACGTAGGTCAGCGCAGACACGAGCAGGCCCAGCAGCGCCCACCACCAGTTCGCGGTCCTCAGCTGGGAGAAGAAGGTCGGCGCGGTGCTGATGAAGGGATAGGCGACGTAGACCAGCGCGCCGAAGAGCACCAGTTGGACGATCTGGCCGCGGGTGAACCGGGTGATGGTCTGCGGCTTGATCTGGTCGGCGCCGGTTTGGCGCTTGACCTCGGCCCGCGCGCTGGAGATGACCGCACCCGCGTCCGGTATCGACCGCCGAATGGGCCTGGGCACAGCGACTTTCGTGAGGCGGCGCGATGCGCTCAGGATGGTGTCCTTGCCGAAAACCTCGATCGCCGCGCGCACCGCGGGCTTCGGCTCGTACAGCGCGGACGTGGTCACCAGCAGCTGCGCGATGTCGGACTCGAGTTGGGCGTCGGTCGCCCCGTATTCTGCGCTGCCGAACCCCCCGAACATCACGACGTCGTCCTCCACCGTGATGTGATGGCTTCGCAAGTCGCCGTGGGCGATCCGGCGGTCGTTGAGGATTCGCAGCGATTCCCACGGTCGGCTAACGGGAGTCGTCTTCGCGCATTCGTCGATGGGTGTGCCGCGAGGCGGCCGGTGCGAATACAGCATCCACCCCCGGCTCAGCGGCGCCACCGCGACCGTCGCCGTGTTGGCCAGGCCCGCCTCACCGATGGCGATCCCCATCAGCGCGCGATGCTCGACGGCCCGGCGCATGGAGGTCAGCATCGGCGCGGTCTCGGCGTCGCGCAGCTTCACCTTTCCCCAGAGCTGGCGCAGCGCCCCGCCGCTGCGCTGATGCGGGCCGTACAACTCGATCTGCGCCGTCTCCCCGAGGTGTTCGCCGTCGGCCGAAAGGATCAGCGGGCCACGTCCGGCGGGCCGCACGACGACGAGCCGCGAGACCGTGAAGCCGCTCTTGGCCAGCGCACGCACCGCACCTTCCAGCGGCACCTCGAGCGCGGGAGTCCCGACGACGAGCACCACCAGCGCGCCGACGACCCACCCCACCGCCAGGCCCACCAACGAGCGCGCCGGGACGATCGCACTGATCACCAGATGGATGGGAACGAAGGCGAGCAGCAGCGCCCACCACCAGCGCCGCCAGCGCGCCGGCAGCCATGGGCCCGACACCGTCAGCACCGCCGCCAGCATCCCGATCCATCGAGGGTCGTCGAGCAACTGCGCCGGCAGCGTGGTCAACCGGTCGAGGCCTTCGAAGTGCCAGCGTGGCGCGGCGAGGCCGGTGCCGCTGATCGACAACAAGACGATGGCGCTCATCCCCGCAGCGGCGTACGCGCCCAGCAATTTCCACTGTCCGGCGACGATGAGGCCGATGAGGATCATGAACGGCAAAGCCACGATCGCCAACCCGTAGATCAGGTACACCACGTTGGATTGCGTAGGCGACAAGACGCCGACGATCTGCGAAATGGATTTTTCAAGCGCGATCCATTGCGGGCGGGTGATCACCGAGCCCGTGATCACCACCGCCAAGAAGAGCAAGGCCAGGGCCAGCCGCAGAATGTCATTGGTCCGCCGCGTCAACGGCTGCAGCAAGTTGCCGGAAACGATGATGTCGCGCCCGTCAACTCGCATGTATCAACGATCCTCTGGGTTCGCGCTGACGCCGTGCTTCCGGCCTGCTGAATCGCCCGCCGACAAGTTAACCCAATACCGGGTTCGTTGACAGCTACCACACATCCGGCGCGCGTAGGGTCGGGTAAATAGGCGTGCTAGCGAATTGGGGAGGGCACCGGCATGGCCAGGACGGACAACGACAGCTGGGAGATCACCGAGAGCGTAGGGGCGACGGCGCTGGGTGTGGCGGCGGCCCGGGCCGCGGAGACCGAGAGCGAGAACCCGTTGATCAGTGATCCGTTCGCGCGGGTGTTCCTGCAGGCGGCCGGAGAAGGCATGTGGGACTGGTTCGCGGCGCCCAATCTGCCCGCCCAGATCACCGAGATCGAGCCGGACCTCAAGCCGCGGATGCAGGGGATGGTCGACTACATGGCGGCGCGGACGGCGTTTTTCGACAAGTTCTTTCTCGAGGCAACCGGCGCGGGCGTGCGGCAGGTGGTGATTCTGGCGGCGGGGCTGGACTCGCGGGCGTGGCGGTTGCCGTGGCCGGATGGCACCACGGTGTACGAGTTGGACCAGCCGCGGGTGTTGGACTTCAAGGCCGCGACGCTGCGCGACAAGGGCGCCCAACCGACCTGCGAGCTGGTCAACGTTCCCGTCGACCTGCGTCACGACTGGCCGTCGGCGTTGCAGCGGGCCGGATTTGACGCCACCGCGCCCAGCGTGTGGTCGGCCGAGGGGCTGTTGCCGTTTCTGCCGGCGGCCGCCCAGGAGCTCTTGTTCGAGCGGGTACAGGCGCTCGGTGCGCAAGGCAGCCGGATCGCCGTGGAAGCACCCGGACCCGACTTCCTCGATGAGGGCGTCCGTGAGAGGCAACGTCAGACGATGCAGCGGGTGCGCGACCTGATGGCCGAACTGGATCCCGACCGCGACATCCCCGACGTGCAAGACCTGTGGTACTTCGAGGAACGCGAAGACGTGGGCGACTGGCTGGGCCGGCACGGCTGGGATGTGACGGTCACCCCGGCACCTGAGCTGATGGCGGGCTACGACCGCAGACCGCCGCAAGACATCGACGACGCCACCCCGCAGACGCTGTTCGTGGCGGCGCAGCGGACCGGAAGGGAAGTGTGACCGAAGAGATGAGCGGAGCCAGGACCGACAACGACAGCTGGGAGATCACCGAGAGCGTCGGGGCCACCGCGCTGGGTGTGGCCTCGGCCCGAGCGGCGGAGACGCGGAACGAAAACCCGTTGATCACAGACCCATTCGCCCAGGTGTTCCTCGACGCCGCGGGCGACGGCGTGTGGAACTGGCATTCTGCCGGGCAGCTACCGGCCGAGGTCGTCGAAGCCGAACCGACGCTGCCGCTGCAGATGCAGTCGATGGTGAGCTACATGGCTTCGCGCACAGCGTTTTTCGACAGGTTCTTCCTCGAGGCCACCGGCGCCGGCATCCGCCAGGCGGTGATCCTGGCGGC
>DASTKA010000249.1:0-5156 GCA_035716165.1 Mycobacterium sp.
TTCCCAATCTGAGCTGCCTTGGGCTGCTGTCCGACCGGGTGTTGGGATCCACCGTCAGGCCGTCCAGGCATTCGTTGAGAAGCGGACAGGATGAGCGTCAACCCCTTTGACGACGGCGCGCGACTTTGTGCTGCGACCTGCTTTGCCGCACAGGATATTTAGCTGTTTTCACACATCGCGACCGTAGCGTCGTCGTAACGTGACCGAGCTGAGACACAAAATCCGAAGTGGCAGTGCACACTTACACCATCTTCATCCATGAAGACGTGTGACCACGTGCGGTCGTCCGCAAGATATCCGCCACGGTCCATGTGCATCGAAGGGGGACCTGTGAAATCCGTGAAGTCCATTGCCACGGGCGTGGCGGCCCTGACCGCCATTGGCGGCGCCGCCGCCGGCGTGGCTTCTATTGCAGCACCGATCGGCCTCGATGAGGTGCAACTGGCTGCGGTCGGCGCGCCACTGCCGCAGGACCCGCCGCCCCCGCCACCGGGAGCGCCGGGGTTGCCGACGCCGGAGCAGTTGGCCACCCTGTGCAACCAAGTAACCGACCCCGGGGTCAACTACAGGGACAAGACCAACTTCATTGAGAACGGCGTCCCTCAAAACGAGGGTATGGTGGCCGACCACGACCTGCGGAAGGCCTACCGGAACGGGAACTTCCCCGAGCAGTTCAACGTGACCAACATCGCGCCGGCGGGTCCGAACATGGCCCAGGCCGACGTGGCCATCACGGGGCCGAAGTTCGCCGGACCGGTCAACAAGCACCTGGTGTTCGTCAACCAGAACGGAAACTGGGTCTTGCAACACGACGCGGCCCTTGCCCTGGTGCAGGCGTCGACGGCGACCAACTAACAGAACGAATTCGTCGAGCAGGACGACGATTTAACAAAACAACGCAAACCCCATGCGCCCCGCAAGGCGGCGCATGGGGTTTCGCGTATCAGCGCACGGCCGCCCGATGATGACGGACGGCCTCCACAGTCAGCGCACAGTGCACGCAGCTTTTCCGCACATCGGATCGACGTAACGTATCCGTGCCGACGCACGAAGTAACAGACGCAAAAGCACGCTGACGTCGTCGACAGCCGGCACGAAGAAGCGGTGCGGCATGGCGAACCGTCCGTCGACACTCGTGCCCACCGAAGGGGGAACCGTGAAAACCGTGAAAGCCGTTGCCACCGGGCTGGCAGCCCTGGCCCTCGTCGGGGGGGTTGCCGCCGGCGTGGCCTCCGCCGCGACGCCGAGTGCGCGGGCCGCCGGGGTGCGACTCGCCACGGTCGGTGCGCCGCTTCCGCAGGATCCGCCGCCGGCACTGCCGAGCGCGGCTGCCGACGTGCCCACTTCCGATCAGCTGACGGGCGTGCTGAACAGCCTTGCCGACCCGCGTGTTTCGTTCACGAGCAAGAGCAACCTGGTGCAGGGCGGCATCAGCGGGATGGAGGCACACGTCGCCGACAAGAAACTGCAGAAGGCGGCGAAGAACGGCGACCTGCCGCTGGCGTTTGATGTCAAGAACATCCAACCGGCCGCGGCCGGTTCGGCCACCGCCGACGTTGCGGTCTCCGGCCCCAAGCTGCCGTCGCCGGTCACGCAGAACGTCACCTTCGTCAACCAGGGCGGCTGGGTGCTGTCGCGGGCATCGGCGATGGAGCTGCTGCAGGCCGCCGGTCAGTGATCGGCGCCCACCGCGCGCAGGTCTAACCGGGCGATGCGTGCCGGATCCGCGAGCACGTCGATCGCGCGAATCCGGCCGTCGCGCACCACGAAACCCATGACGGATGCCGCACGGCCGGCGATGAAAATCACCGCGCCGGCGGCACCGTTGATGACGGCGGTTCGCACCTCGCGCTCCGGCCCGGCGTAAGCGCGGGCGAGCTCGGCCACCCGGGCCGCCCCCTCGGCACGGAAACCGGGCGTGCCGGCACCGAAGTCACCGCGCAGCACCACGTCGGGATGGAGCACCGCCACCAGGCGGTCGAAGTCGCCGCTGCGCCCCGCCGCGAAGAACGCATCGACCACCTCCCGTTGTGCGGTCAACGGCCCGTCGGGCATCGGGTCGGCCTGCTCGATCCGTCGTCGGGCCCGGCTGGCCAGCTTGCGGGCCGACTCCGGCGTCCGTTCCACGATGGCCGCGATCTGTTCGAACGGCACGGTGAAGACGTCGTGCAGCACGAACGCCAGCCGCTCGGCCGGCGGCAGCGTGTCCAGCACCACGAACAGCGCCAAGCCCACCGCGTCGGCCAGCATCGCGCGGTGCTCGGGGTCGAATTCGCCTTCCGCCTCGACGATCGGATCCGGAACGTGACCGACCAGCTCCACACCGCCGCGAGTCCGGCGGTCCCGCAACATGTTCAGGCAGATGCGCGCCACCACCGTGGTCAGCCAGGCGTCGAGGTTGGCGATGCCGTCTACGTCACCGGATTCGGCGCTGCGGCCCAGGCGCAACCAGGCCTCCTGCACCGCGTCCTGAGCGTCGTCGATCGAGCCCAGCATGCGGTAGGCGATGGCCCCCAGCTGCGGTCGGGCCGCCTCGAAGCGACCCGCCAATGACGCATCCGCCGTCACGGCCGATCGGTCTCGGGCAAGGCGCACACCCGGTTAGCCGAAAAGCCCGACGATCCGATGTCGAGTGCGATGTTGAATCGGGCGCGCAGGTTGCCCAGCGTGATCACGTGGGTCAGGCCGACGAGCTGCGCGGCGTCGAAGTGCGCGCGCAGTTCGTCGAACAGTTCATCGCTCACCTCGACCGGCGTGCGGCTGATCGCGGTGGCGTACCGCAGGATCAGCTTGTCGACGTCGGAAAAACACGCCGCGTTCTGATAATCGGCCAGGGCCAACAGCTCATCGTCGGTGATACCCCAGCGGCGGGCGATCTGTGAGCCGAGGTCGATGCAGTATTCGCAGCGCACGGTCGTCGCCGCCTTCAGCTCGGCCAGTGCCCGCTGGCGGGGACTGAGGACGTCCAGCTTGGATTCGGCTTGCTCCAACCTGCCGTAGGCGGTGAGCAGTCGAGGGATGTGCGCATACATCCGCAGCGGTTCCAGCATCCCCGCGGTTTCCAGCCCGGTCATGTGCGCGAGCTTGCGCTTGGTGAAAAAGAAGGCGATTTTGGCGCCGAGGCCGGCGTCGCGGTCGGAGACTCCTTGCAGCCGTGGCATGGCGATCCTCCTGGCAAGTTGTGGCGGAAAACCAACGTCCTTACTAGGTCGACACGTGGCGAGGCCCGAACGTGACCGATCGGGTCAGCCCCGCGGATGCAGCGGCATATCCATGTCGTACACCCGGGCGTGCAGCACAGTGCGGTTACGCAGCGCGGCGCGCACCGCACGATGCAGGCCGTCTTCGAGATAGGTGGTGCCCTTCCACCGCACCGCGTGGGGGAAGAGATCGCCGTAGAAGGTGGAGTCCTCGGAGAGCAGGCGGTCCAATGCGAGCACCGTTGTGGTGGTGACCAATTCGTCGAGCCGGATCTGCTGCGGCGGTATCTGGGACCAATCCTTATAGGAGAGGTTGTGTTCCGGATACGGCTTACCGTCGCGCACACCCTTGAAGATCATCGGCCGACCCTTCCCGACTCATCGCTGTGGCCCGACCGGTTCATTCTGAAAAGGCTAGCCGGGCCGATAATCGGCGGCACCGATGCGTCGGCAGAAAGTCCCGCTCATAACGGTCGGCGCGGCCCGGGCCCGTAAAATGAATCCGGTCAACGCGGTATCGAAGGAGGTGGCGGCAGGTGGGAAGTGCCGATGACCGTCGGTTTGAGGTGCTGCGCGCCATCGTGGCCGATTTCGTCGCCACCAAAGAACCGATCGGTTCCAAGGCGTTGGTGGAGCGCCATAACCTGGGCGTCTCGTCCGCCACCGTCCGCAACGACATGGCGGTGCTCGAGGCCGAGGGCTACATCACCCAACCGCACACCAGTTCCGGACGGGTGCCCACCGAGAAGGGCTACCGCGAATTCGTCGACCGGCTCGACGACGTCAAGCCCCTGTCCTCGGCCGAACGGCGCGCGATCCAGAGCTTCCTCGAGTCCGGCGTCGACCTCGACGACGTCCTGCGTCGGGCGGTACGGCTGCTGTCGCAACTGACCCGGCAGGTGGCCGTGGTGCAGTACCCCACGCTGTCGTCGTCGACCGTGCGTCACCTGGAGGTGATCGCCCTGACCCCGGCCCGGCTCCTGATGGTCGTCATCACCGACTCCGGCCGGGTCGACCAGCGGGTCGTCGAACTCGGTGACGTCATCGACGACCACGAACTTTCCCAGCTGCGGGAGATGCTCGGCCAGGCCCTGGTGGGCAAGAAGCTGTCGGCCGCCTCGATCGCGGTGGCCGACCTGGCCGGACAGCTGCGCAGCCCGGACGGCCTGGGCGACGCCGTCGGCCGGTCGGCGACGGTGTTGCTGGAATCCCTCGTCGAACACACCGAAGAGCGCTTGTTGCTGGGCGGTACGGCCAACCTGACCCGTAACGCGGCCGATTTCGGTGGCTCGTTGCGCTCCATCCTGGAGGCGCTGGAGGAGCAGGTGGTGGTGTTGCGGTTGCTGGCCGCTCAGCAGGAAGCCGGTAAGGTTACGGTGCGCATCGGCCACGAGACGGCCGCCGAGCAAATACTGGGCACCTCCGTGGTGACCACCGCCTACGGCACCTCCGACACCGTTTACGGGGGAATGGGTGTGCTGGGGCCCACCCGGATGGACTATCCGGGAACTATCGCCAGCGTTGCTGCGGTTGCCCTATATATCGGCGAAGTCCTGGGTGCTCGATGAACGCGCACCCGCAGAGTGGGTAGGCGCGGGAAAGACCAGGTATAGGAGAGTCAAGCGTGGCACGCGATTACTACGGGATGCTCGGCGTGAGCAGAAACGCCAGCGACGCGGACATCAAGCGCGCGTACCGCAAGCTGGCGCGCGAACTGCATCCGGACGTCAACCCCGACGAGGCCGCGCAGGCGAAATTCAAGGAGATCAGCGCCGCCTACGAGGTGCTGAGCGACCCCGAGAAGCGGCGGATCGTCGACCTGGGCGGGGATCCGCTGCAGAACGCCGCCGCCGCGGGCGGTGGTTTCGGCGCTGGATTCGGCGGCCTGGGCGACGTGTTCGAGGCCTTCTTCGGCGGCGGCTTCAGCGGCGGCGCGACCTCCCGCGGCCCGATTGG
>DASTKA010000250.1:0-6591 GCA_035716165.1 Mycobacterium sp.
GCTGGCGCGCATCGGCGCCGGTTCCGACGCCGCCGCGCCCACGGCTCCCGCCGCCCAGCCGCCGCCCGCGCCCAAGCCCGAACCCAAGCCGGAACCGGCACCCCAGCCCCCGGCTCAGCCCACACCGCAAGCCGCGCCGGCTCCCGCGCCGCAGCCCGAGCCCGCGCCGGAGCCGAAACCCCAACCGGCGCAAGCCCAGCCGACGCCGCAGGCGGCGAGCCCGGGCGCCGACGGCGCGCCGTATGTGACGCCGCTGGTGCGAAAACTGGCCGCCGAGAACAACATCGACCTCACCTCGATCATGGGCACCGGGGTGGGCGGTCGCATCCGCAAGCAGGACGTGCTGGCCGCCGCCGAGCAGAAGCAACGCCCACCAGAGCCGGCCGCCCCGGCGCCCACGCAAGCCCCCGCCGGCGCCAAGCCCGCCGCGACGCCCACGCCGGCGCTGGCGCACCTGCGCGGCACCACCCAGAAGGCCAGCCGGATCCGGCAGATCACCGCGAACAAGACCCGCGAATCCCTGCTGGCCACAGCACAACTCACCCAGACCCACGAGGTCGACATGACCAAGCTGGTCGGATTGCGGGCCAGGGCCAAGGCGGCCTTCGCCGAGCGCGAGGGGGTGAACCTGACCTTCCTGCCGTTCATCGCCCGCGCGGTGATCGACGCACTGAAGATTCACCCCAACGTCAACGCGAGCTACAACGAGGAAACCAAGGAGATCACCTACTTCGACGCCGAGCATCTCGGCTTCGCGGTCGACACCGAACAAGGGCTGCTCTCCCCCGTGGTGCACAACGCCGGCGACCTGTCGCTGGCCGGTCTGGCCAGGGCGATCGCCGACATCGCCGCGCGCGCCCGGTCCGGCAACCTCAAACCCGACGAGCTGTCCGGCGGTACCTTCACCATCACCAACATCGGCAGCCAGGGCGCGCTGTTCGACACCCCGATCCTGGTTCCGCCGCAGGCCGCCATGCTGGGCACCGGCGCGATCGTCAAGCGGCCACGGGTGGTGGTCGACGACAGCGGCAACGAATCGATAGGCGTCCGTTCGATCTGCTATCTCCCGCTGACGTATGACCACCGGCTGATCGACGGCGCCGACGCCGGTCGCTTCATCACCACCATCAAGCACCGCCTCGAAGAGGGCGCGTTCGAGGCCGACCTCGGCCTGTAGAGGACAAGCGGACGTGGGGGGCGCCGGCCAGAGGGCCGTCATCGCGATTGCGGGTTCGTCAGGGCTGATCGGCTCCGCCCTGGCCGCGGCGCTGCGCGCAGCCGATCACCGCGTGTTGCGCATCGTGCGGCGCGCACCGGCCAACGCCGATGAGCTGCACTGGAATCCCGAGAGCGGCGATCTGGACCCCGACACGCTGGCCGACGTCGACGCCGTCGTCAACCTCTGTGGCGTCAACATCGGCAAGCGGCGGTGGTCGGGCGCCTTCAAGCAGAGTCTGCGCGACAGCCGCATCGCCCCCACCGAAGTCCTGGCGCACGCCGTCGTCGACGCGGGCGTGCCGACCCTGGTCAACGCCAGCGCGGTGGGGTTCTACGGAAACACCAAGGACCGGGTGGTCGATGAAAACGACCGTGCGGGAACGGGTTTCCTGGCCCAGCTGTGCGAAGACTGGGAAGCCGCCACACTGCCGGCCCAATACGGGGGCGCCCGGGTGGTGCTGGCCCGCACCGGGCTGGTGTTCTCACCCGCAGGCGGCGTCTTGGGCAGGTTGCGGCCGCTGTTCCGCGCCGGCCTCGGCGCCCGGTTGGGCGGCGGGCGGCAGTACATGTCGTGGATCACGCTCGAAGACGAAGTGCGCGCGCTGTTGTTCGCGATCTTCAACGCCGAGCTGTCCGGCCCGGTGAACATGACTGGGCCCGCGCCGGTCACCAACGCCGAATTCACCACCGCGTTCGGGCACGCGGTAAATCGCCCAACCCCGTTGATGGTGCCCGGTTTCGCCATCCGGGCCGCGCTCGGCGAGTTCGCCGAAGAAGGCCTGCTGACGGGGCAGCGCGCCATCCCGGCCGCGCTGGAGCGTGCCGGTTTCGTCTTCCACCACAACACCGTCGGCGAGGCGCTCGCCTACGCCACCGCCCACCGCGACCGGGACTAGCTAGCCCACGGGCTGGACTCGGATTGGGCCTGGCGGGCGCGGGCCGAGTACCGTCGCGAACGTGATCGATTCCATCCGGTCCAGCCAGGCGTTGATCGACGTCCGCCCGCTCGGCATCGTCGACTACCGCGTGGCCTGGGAGCGGCAACGCGAACTGGCCGACGCCCGGGTGGCCGGCGGCAGCGACACGCTGCTGCTGCTCGAGCACCCCGCGGTCTACACCGCGGGCCGGCGCACCGAACCGCACGAACGGCCGGTGGACGGCACTCCGGTCATCGACACCGACCGTGGCGGCAAGATCACCTGGCACGGTCCCGGCCAGTTGGTCGGGTATCCGATCATCGGCCTGGCCGAACCGCTCGACGTGGTCAACTACGTGCGGCGCCTGGAAGAGGCGCTGATCAAGGTCTGCGCCGACCTCGGCCTGGACGCCGGCCGGGTGCCCGGACGGTCCGGAGTCTGGGTGCCGGGCACCGACGGCCGGCCCGATCGCAAGGTCGCCGCCATCGGCGTGCGGGTGTCGCGCGCGACCACCCTGCACGGGTTCGCGCTCAACTGCGATTGCGACCTGAATGCGTTCAGCGCCATCGTGCCCTGCGGCATCAGCGACGCCGGAGTGACGTCGCTGTCGGCCGAGCTGCGCCGCCCGGTAACGGTCGAGGATGTCCAGACCGCGGTCGCCGACGCCGTCTGTGACGCCCTGGACGGGGTGCTGCCGGTGCGGGACCACGCGCCGGCCGCGCGCGTAGCATCAGCGATGTGACTGTCGCACCGGAAGGACGCAAACTTCTGCGCCTGGAAGTGCGCAACGCCGAGACGCCGATCGAGCGCAAACCGCCCTGGATCAGGGTGCGGGCCCGGATGGGCCCGGAGTACACCCAGCTCAAGAGTTTGGTCCGGCGGGAGGGACTGCACACGGTCTGCGAGGAGGCCGGCTGCCCCAACATCTTCGAATGCTGGGAGGACCGCGAGGCCACCTTCCTCATCGGCGGCGACCAGTGCACCCGTCGCTGCGACTTCTGCCAGATCGACACCGGAAAGCCGGCCGCACTGGATCGCGACGAGCCGCGGCGGGTCGCCGACAGCGTGCGCACGATGGGACTGCGTTACGCCACGGTCACCGGGGTGGCCCGCGATGACCTGCCCGACGGCGGAGCCTGGCTGTATGCCGAGACGGTGCGCGCCATCAAGGAACTCAACCCGTCGACCGGTGTCGAGCTGTTGATCCCCGACTTCAACGGCGTGCCCACCCGGCTGGCCGAGGTGTTCGAGTCACGCCCGGAAGTCTTGGCGCACAACGTCGAAACCGTGCCGCGCATCTTCAAGCGGATCCGGCCCGCTTTCACCTACCAGCGCAGCCTCGGCGTGCTGACCGCGGCGCGTGAGTTCGGGCTGGTCACCAAGAGCAACCTGATCCTCGGCATGGGCGAGACCCCCGACGAGGTGCGCACCGCCCTGGCCGACCTGTACGACGCGGGCTGCGACATCATCACCATCACCCAGTACCTGCGCCCGTCGGCGCGTCATCACCCGGTCGAGCGCTGGGTGAAGCCCGAGGAATTCGTCGAGTTCGCCCAGCATGCCGAGGAGCTGGGTTTCGCCGGGGTGCTGTCCGGACCGCTGGTGCGCTCGTCGTATCGCGCAGGACGGCTCTACGAGCAAGCCGCCCGCAGCCGCGCTGACGACGCCCGGGCACGGTAGCGGCGTTCGCCCCTGGCGCGCCTACGTATTCTTTGACTATGGCTAAACCCCGCACCACCGCTGAGAACAAGGCCGCCCGGGCGCAGGCGCAGGCCGCCCGCAAGGCCGCCGCGCGGGAGCGCCGCACCCAGCTGTGGCAGGCGTTCAACCTTCAGCGCAAAGAGGACAAGCGACTCCTGCCGTACATGATCGGCGCCTTCGTGCTGATCGTGGGCATCTCGGTGGGGGTCGGCATCTGGGCCGGCGGGCTGACGATGATCACCCTGATCCCGCTGGGCGTGGTGCTGGGCGCACTGGTCGCCTTCATCGTGTTCGGCCGTCGCGCCCAGAAGTCGGTCTACCGCAAGGCCGAAGGCCAAACCGGTGCCGCCGCTTGGGCTTTGGACAACCTGCGCGGCAAGTGGCGGGTGACGCCGGGGGTGGCGGCGACGGGCCATTTGGACGCGGTGCATCGGGTGATCGGCCGCCCCGGAGTCATCCTGGTCGGTGAGGGAGCGACGACGCGGGTGCGCCCGCTGCTGGCGCAGGAGAAGAAGCGCACCGCCCGCCTGATCGGGGATGTGCCGATCTACGACATCATCGTCGGCAACGGCGAGGACGAGGTGCCGCTGGCCAAGCTGGAGCGCCACCTCAACCGGCTGCCGGCCAACATCACCGTCAAGCAGATGGACACGCTGGAGTCGCGGTTGGCCGCGCTGGGATCGCGGGCCGGCGCCGCCGTCATGCCCAAGGGGCCGCTGCCCAACTCGGGCAAGATGCGCGGGGTGCAGCGCACGGTCCGCCGCAAGTAGCGGCGATCGCAAGCGCGGCGAAGCCGGGCGCAGCGGGTCGCCGCCATCAGCTCAGCCGATCGCCAGCGCGGCGAAGCCGGGCGCAGCGGGTCGCCGCCATCAGGTCAGCGGCGAGTTTCAGATCACCGTCGCACCACGGCCGTCGCGGTCAGCCGATCCTGCAGGCCGCGGCCGTCGAAGTCGGTGAACAACGCCGGGACGACCGTCCCCACCAGCACTCCCCGCACCACCGCCCGGCCCAGGCCCACCTGCCCGCGGCCGTCCACCGTCACCACCTGCAGGCGCAGCGCCAGCTGGCCGGGCGTGAACCCGAACAATCGCAAAAAGAGCACACCCAGCACGAACCAGATCACCAAGACCGCGGTGGCCAGCACCGGTTGGGAGAACAGGCCGAAGCGCATGGCCAGCCCGGCCAGACCGTAGGCGATCAGCCAGTCGATCATCAGCGCACCCAGCCGCCGGCCCATCGGCGCCAGCGATCCCGGCCCGCTCTCGGGAAATCCGAGCTTTTCTCCGGGATATGCGGATCGCGGTTCCGCCATCATCGGTGGGGACCGGCGTCCGTGTGACCGACCGGAACGGCCCGACAAGGAGGGCAGACGGTGCGCGCGGCCACCGGAAAAGATACGATCTTGCGATCCATGGCCCCACAATAGAGCCCGCCGACGACGCGGCCACTTTTAGCGTGTGGCATGGTCACGTAACGTGCGCGCAACATCGGGTTGACTGACGGGCAATATCTGCTCCATAGCGTCAGGCCGCGGATCTCACCAAGTAAAGGAGCATTCTGTGACGGAAACGACGCCCGACGACGTCTTCAAGCTCGCGAAGGACGAGAACGTCGAATTTGTCGACGTCCGGTTCTGTGACCTGCCCGGCATCATGCAGCACTTCACGATTCCGATTTCGTTCTTCGACGAGAGCGTTTTTGAGGACGGCTTAGCCTTCGACGGCTCGTCGATTCGCGGATTCCAGTCCATTCACGAATCCGACATGCTGCTCCTCCCCGATCCCGCGACCGCGCAGATCGACCTGTTCCGCGAAGCCAAGACGCTGAACCTCAACTTCTTCGTGCACGACCCCTTCACCCTCGAGCCGTACTCGCGCGACCCGCGCAACATCGCCCGTAAGGCCGAGAACTACCTGATCAGCACCGGCGTGGCCGACACCGCGTACTTCGGCGCCGAGGCGGAGTTCTACATCTTCGACTCGGTGAGCTTCGACTCGCGCACCAACGGCTCGTTCTACGAGATCGACGCGATCGCGGGCTGGTGGAACACCGGCTCGCCGAACGAGCTCGACGGCAGCCCCAACCGCGGCTACAAGGTGCGCCCCAAGGGTGGCTACTTCCCCGTCGCCCCCGTGGACCACTACGTCGACCTGCGCGACAAGATGCTGTCCAACCTGATCACGGCCGGCTTCAGCCTGGAGAAGGGCCACCACGAGGTGGGCACCGGCGGCCAGGCCGAGATCAACTACAAGTTCAACACCTTGCTGCACGCGGCCGACGACATGATGCTGTACAAGTACATCGTCAAGAACACGGCCTGGCAGAACGGCAAGACCGTCACGTTCATGCCCAAGCCGCTGTTCGGTGACAACGGCTCCGGCATGCACTGCCATCAGTCGCTGTGGAAGGACGGCAGCCCGCTGATGTACGACGAGACCGGGTATGCCGGCCTGTCGGACACCGCCCGCCACTACATCGGCGGCCTGCTGCACCACGCGCCGTCGCTGCTGGCGTTCACCAACCCCACGGTGAACTCCTACAAGCGTCTGGTGCCGGGCTACGAGGCGCCGATCAACCTGGTCTACAGCCAGCGCAACCGGTCGGCGTGTGTCCGCATCCCGATCACCGGCACCAACCCGAAGGCCAAGCGGCTCGAGTTCCGTTGCCCCGACTCGTCGGGCAACCCGTACCTGGCGTTCTCGGCCATGCTGATGGCCGGCCTGGACGGCATCAAGAACAAGATCGAGCCGCAGGC
>DASTKA010000251.1:0-3474 GCA_035716165.1 Mycobacterium sp.
GAACCGGCGGCGCTGGCTTTCATGGCCCGTAACGGTAGCCTCACCAGCTATGCCGCGTTCATTCGACTTGTCGGCCGATTACGACGGCAGTGTTGACGACGTTCATCGCGCCTTCACCGATGCGAATTACTGGCTGGCCAGGCTGGCCGGGTCCGGTGTCGACGTCGCCACGCTGGAGTCGCTGCGCGTCGGCGACGAGGACACCGTCGAGGTCATCACGCTGCAGGTGATCCGCAGCGACAAGCTCCCCGGGATGGTCACCCAGCTGCACAGCGGTGATCTGTGTATCCGGCGCGAGGAGACGTGGGGGCCGGTCACCGGTGGGGCGGCGGCGGGATCGGTCGCGGGTTCGATCGTGGATGCGCCCGTGAACCTCGCCGGCACCGCCGTCCTGGAGCCCATCGAGCAGACCGGCGGCGCCCGGCTGACGTTTCGCGCCACCGTCCAGGTGCGGGTGCCGATCATCGGCGGCAAGTTGGAGAACATCATCGGCACCCAGCTGGCCGAACTGATCGCCGCCGAGCAGCGCTTCACCACGGAGTGGATCGCCAAAACGGTCTGAGGCTTCCGACAATGACGGGCCTAAGCTGGCGCTCATGCGAATCGCCTTGGCGCAGATCCTCAGCGGCACCGACCCGGCAGCAAACCTGCAGCTGGTGGACGAGTACAGCCGCCGGGCCGCCGACGCGGGCGCGAAGCTGGTGGTGTTTCCCGAGGCGACCATGTGCCGATTCGGGGTGCCGTTGGGCCCGATCGCCGAGCCGGTCGACGGGCCCTGGGCCGACGGGGTGCGCCGCATCGCCGCCGACTCCAACATCACCGTCGTGGCCGGGATGTTCACCCCGTCCGGCGACGGGCGGGTGAAAAACACGCTGGTCGCGGCCGGCCCGGGCGACTCCGGCCAGCACGACGCCCACTACGACAAGATCCACCTCTACGACGCCTTCGGCTTCACCGAGTCGCGCACGGTCGCGCCGGGACACGAGCCGGTGGTGATCACGGTCGACGGCGTCCACGTCGGATTGACGGTCTGCTACGACATCCGCTTTCCCGCGCTCTACACCGAGCTGGCCCGCCGCGGCGCCCAGGTGATCGCCGTCTGCGCGTCGTGGGGTTCAGGTCCCGGCAAACTCGACCAGTGGACGCTGCTCGCGCGCGCCCGCGCGCTCGATTCGATGAGCTACATCGCGGCGGCCGGCCAGGCGGATCCCGGTGACGCTCACGGGTCCGGTTCGGGGGCACCGACCGGAGTCGGGGGGAGCCTGGTCGTCTCCCCGTTTGGTGAAGTCGTCGCGTCGGCCGGCGCGCAACCGCAGCTCGTGGTGGCCGACGTCGACGTCGACAGGGTCGCCGAGGCCCGCAAGAGCATCGCGATCCTCAGCAACCGCTCGGACTTTGCTCAGGTTGATAGTGCAGAATCGGTCGGGTGACGAACCCACAAGGACCACCCAACCCGGACCCGTCGCAGTGGGGCCGTCCCTCCCACCAGGGACCCGTCGGTCGGCCGCCCACCGAGCGGCAGACCGAGCGGATCAGCACCGGCGGCCCGGGGCACGTGCCCCCGCCGCCGCCCACGCCGGGTCCGCCGCCGGGGCACACCGAGCGATTCGGCACGCCGCAGCCGAACATGCAGCAGCCGGGCTACCCGCCCCCGCCGACCCCGCCCGCCGGACCGACGGAGCGGCTTGCCGCTCAACCCGGCGCCGAACCGACGCCGGGGACAAAGAAGCGCCGCTTCGGGCGTGACCCCGTCTCCATCCTGCTGATCTTCATCATCGTGATCGCGCTGATCATCGCCGGGCTCATCGGCGCCGAGCTCTACGTGCGCCACGTCGCGGACAACAAAGTCGCCCAGGCGGTGGCTTGCGAAACCAAGGACCAGGCCACCGCGTCCTTCGGGGTGACGCCGCTGATGCTGTGGCAGCACGCGACCAAGCACTACACCAACATCTCGGTGCAGACGGCAGGCAACAACATTCGCGATGCCAAGGGCATGAAGCTGTCGATCAACATCAACGACGTCCGGCTCAAGGACAACGGCAACTCGAAGGGCACCATCGGCTCACTGGACGCGACCATCGACTGGACCAGTGACGGCATCAAGCAGTCGGTCCAGAACGCGATCCCGGTTCTGGGTCCGTTCGTCACCAACAGCGTGACGCCCCATCCCGCCGACGGCACCATCGAACTGAAGGGCATGTTGGAGAACATCACGGCCAAGCCGGTGGTTTCGGGTACCGGGTTGCAGCTGCAGATCGTCAGTTTCAACGCCCTCGGCTTCACGATGCCCAAGGAGTCCGTGCAGTCGACCCTGGACGACTTCACCTCGAACCTGACCAAGAACTACCCGCTCGGCATCCACGCCGACAGCGTGCAGGTCACCGATAAAGGTGTGACAAGCCACTTCTCGACTCGAAACGCCAGCATCCCCACCGGCAACACCAACCCCTGCTTCGCCAACCTCTGACGGACTGGTCCGTCACCCGAGACCGTCGAGCACTCCCCGGGTTCCCGATAGCCCGAGCCGGGTGGCGCCGGCATCCAACATCGCGAGCGCGTCGGTGGCGGTGCGGATGCCGCCGCTGGCCTTCACGCCGAGGCGCCCCCCGACGGTCTCGGCCATCAGCGCGACCGCAGGCACGGATGCCCCGCCCGCCGGATGGAACCCGGTTGACGTCTTTACGAAGTCGGCGCCGGCGGCCTCGGCGGCGCGGCAAACCTGCGCCAGGGTGGGCTCGCCGGCCAGGGCCAACAGCGCGGCCGACTCCACGATCACCTTGAGGACGGCGCCGCCGATCGCGTCGCGCACAGCCCGGACATCGGAGCGCACGGCGTCGATGTCGCCGGCCAGCGCCGCGCCCACATCGATGACCATGTCGATCTCGCAGGCGCCGGATGCGACGGCCAGGGCGGCTTCGTGCGCCTTCACCGCGGGCAGGTGTTTGCCGGAGGGAAAACCCGCCACGCCGGCCACCCGTACGCCCGCGCCCGCGCGCACGGCGACGGGAACCATCGAGGGCGAGACGCATACCGCGTAGACGCCCAGTTCGGCCGCTTCGGCGACCAGGGCGGCCACGTCGGCGCCGGTTGCTTCGGGTTTGAGCAGCGTGTGGTCGACGAACGCGGCCAACTGCGCTCGACTGGGTCGGGTTGCCATCAGAAGGATTCTTCCGGACCACCGGGATTGCAGCCGGAGGCCACCATTTCGGCGTCGTCGACGACCGGCCGCCACGGCTCCAGGTTCCAGCTAACCTTGCCGGGCTGGGCGAGCTCGGCGAACTGCCAGTGGCAGAGGAACTGCGCGCGCATACCGGCGGTGTCGGCGTCCGGGGACGCGGCGAGCACTTCGGCCCAGGCCTCGTCGCCGAGGGCCACGGCTGCGGGGGTTCTCGAGGCGGTCCGGCCCGCCGGCGTCGGGTAGACCCGCAGGCTGCTTCGGCCCTGCCACTGCGCCCATTGGGTGTGGTCGATATA
>DASTKA010000252.1:0-5007 GCA_035716165.1 Mycobacterium sp.
GGGGCCCGATACCCCGAAGGGGACATGCGCGGCGAGCGGATGGGCGCCGTCCGCGATTCCGCCACCTACCTTGCCGAGCACATGCACGAGGCGCCGGTGCTGCTGATTCCGTGCATCGAGGGCCGCGCGGACAAGACGCCGTTGGGCGGGGTTTCGTTCTGGGCGTCGCTGTTTCCGGCGGTCTGGAGCTTCTGTCTGGCGCTGCGCTCGCGCGGCCTGGGGTCCTGCTGGACGACGCTGCACCTGCTCGGTGACGGTGAACAGCGGGTCGCGGATGTGCTCGGCATCCCCTACGACCGCTACAGCCAGGGCGGGCTGTTCCCGATCGCCTACACGAAGGGCACCGATTTCCGCCCGGCCAAGCGCCTGCCCGCCGAGCAGGTCACGCACTGGAACGCCTGGTAATCAGGCCTGAAGAGGCCAAACCTCGACGATCCCGTGCGCGACGGCACACGGCGTCTGGCTCACCCGCTCAATTGCCGCGTCAATGTCTTCGGCGTCGATGACCGCGAACCCTGCGATGGGCAACGGCGACCGGAGGAAGGGGCCGGGCTCGATGCGTACCCCCGCGCCGTCCGGGTTGCGCACCTGGACGGGGTCTCCGGCTCGGCCGACCAGCGCGCCGGAGGCGCCGAGTTCCTCGTCGCGGGCGTGCGCGGCCTGTTTGCGGTCGTCGCTCAATTGGCGGTATCCGGCCTCTTCGCCGTAACCGATCGTGATGAAGATAGGCATATCAATGCTGACTCTTCTCGGATGCAGAACTCGTCGCTAAACCGCCCCCGCGTAGCCGTGCTGCCGCCAGGCTTCGTAGACGGCGATGGCCGCGGCGTTGGACAGGTTCAGCGAACGCCGGCCCGCCAGCATCGGGATGCGCACCTGCGCGGTGATGTGCGGGTCGGCCAGCGTCGCGGCGTCCAGCCCGGTGGGTTCGGGACCGAACATCAACACATCGCCGGCCCGGTAGCGCACGTCGGCGAACGAGGTGGGCGCGTGCGCCGTGAACGCGAGCACCCGCTGCGGTGACAGCGCCGCCCAGGCGGCCGTCAATGAGGCGTGCACGGTGACCGAGGCGAGGTCGTGGTAGTCCAGGCCCGCCCGCCGGAGCTTGGGTTCGGACAGGTCGAACCCCATCGGCTCGACCAGATGCAATTCGCAGCCCGTCGCCGCCACGGTCCGGATGGCGTTGCCGGTGTTGGGCGGGATCCGCGGCGACACGAACATCAGCTTGAACACAACGGGATAATGGTCGCATGGTCGAGCCGAGCATCTGGATGCAGAAGGTCGCTGCCGATCCGGGGCATTCGCAGTGGTACATCGAGCGCTTCCGTTCCATGGCCCGCGCCGGTGACGACCTGGCCGGCGAGGCCCGCTTCGTGGACGCCATGGCGCCGCGGGGCGCCCGCATTCTCGACGCTGGCTGCGGGCCAGGCCGGTTGGGCGGCTATCTGGCCACGGTGGGCCACGACGTGGTCGGTGTCGACGTCGACCCGGCCCTCATCGAGGCGGCCGAGCACGACTATCCCGGCCCGCGCTGGCTGGTCGGCGACCTCGCCGAGCTGGACCTGCGGGACATCGCCGAACCCTTCGACGTGATCGTCTCCGCCGGCAACGTCATGGCGTTCCTTGCCCCGAGCACCCGGGTCCAGGTGCTGAGCCGGCTGCGCGCCCACGTCGCGGACGACGGCCGCGCGGCGATCGGCTTCGGCGCCTACCGCGAGTACGAGTTCGCCGATTTCCTGAACGACGCGGCCGACGCGGGCTTCGCGCCCGATCTGCTGCTGTCCACCTGGGATATGCGGCCGTTCACCGACGACTCCGAATTTCTCGTCGCGCTCCTTCGGCCCGCCTAGGCTTTTGCCCTTCCGGTGTTTGCCAGGAGTGGCCGCGCGGGTGCCGCGCCACCTTGGAGGGACCTGTCTGCTCAGTAACGATTCTGGTGGCCTGGGCCGCGGGCTGTCATACTCGTCGGGTTGCCACACCTACACGCACACGCCTATCTGGCGCGAGGCGGGCGAAATACAGCAGGAAGTTTCATGAGCCTCTCGTTCCTTTCAGCGCTCAGCGTCAGCGCAGCGGCCGGTCGTCCGGCCGCGATGACGTGACCATGTTCAACCGCCCGGCCAACCAGGCCGAGGCGGAAGTCGCGGAGCCCGCACCCGTCGGCAAAGTCGACGCCGGGCCGGCCAAACGCCCGCCGTCCTGGTCGCTGAGCAACTGGCCGGTCGGCTGGAAGGTGCTGGCGATCGTGCTGGTCCCGCTGATATTGGCGACGGTCTTCGGGGTGCTGCGCATCAACGGGGCCATGGCCAACGCGGCCGGGTTGCGGCTGGCCGCCGCCCGCGCCGACGTCGTCCCGGTCATCACCAAGTACATGTCCGCGCTGGACGTCGCACTGCTGGCGAGCTCCACCGGACGCGACGTCGACGGGGCCAAGAAGAACTACGAGGCGCGCAAGGGCGAACTGCAAACCAGGCTGGATGACACCGACGTCAACGCCGACGTCCGCTCCGGAGTGAACAACCTGCTCGACGGCGGTCAGATGCTGGTCAACAAGGCGGCCGACCCCGGCCTCGGTTTGCGGGAGCGGGTCACCCTCTACGCGCCGATCCTGTTGACGGCCGAAGACGTCATCAACGCCTCGGTGCGCGTCGACGACGAGCAGATCCGCGCCCAGGCGCAGGGCCTGAGCCGGGCGGTGGGCGCCCGCGGCCAGATGACGATGCAGAAGATCCTGGTCACCCGAGGGGCCGAGCTACCCGAGCCGCAGCTGCGGACCTCGATGGCCACCCTGGCCGGCACCGAACCGTCGACGTTGTTCGGCATGAGCGAGGTGCTCGGGGCCGGCTCACCGGAGGCCAAGACGCTGCAACAGCAGATGGTGAACCGGATGGCGATTATGTCCGATCCGTCCAGCGTCCTGGTCGACAACGCCGACCTGCTGCGTTCGATCCAGACCACCGATGACATCGCCGACCAGGTCATCAAGAACGCCACCGCGTCGGTGACCAAGTCGGTGCACGCCAAAGCCGCCGAGCGCCGCTCGGCCGCGATCACCGACACCGTCCTGGTGCTGGCCGCCATCGTGATCGCGTTGGTGGTCGTGCTGCTGGTCGCGCGCGCCCTGGTGCGGCCGCTGCGCATCCTGCGCGACGGCGCGCTCAAAGTCGCCCACACCGATCTGGAAGAGGAGATCGCGCGGGTGAAAGCCGGTGGGCCCGAACCGGTTCCGAGTCCGCTGCCGGTGTACACCACCGAGGAGATCGGCCAGGTCGCGCACGCGGTCGACGAGCTGCACACCCAGGCGCTGCTGCTGGCCGGCGACGAGGCGCGGTTGCGGCTGCTCGTCAACGACATGTTCGAGACCATGTCGCGGCGCAGTCGCTCGCTGGTAGACCAGCAGCTGGCACTCATCGACCGGCTGGAGCGCAACGAGGAGAACCCCGAACGCCTCGACAGCCTGTTCCGGCTCGACCACCTGGCGGCGAGGTTGCGCCGCAACAGCGCCAACCTGCTGGTGCTTGCCGGCGCGCAACTCGCCCGCGACCAGCGCGACCCGGTGCCCCTGGCCACGGTGATCAACGCCGCGGTGTCCGAGGTCGAGGACTACCGCCGCGTCGAAATCGCCGGGTTGCCCGACTGCGAGTTGATCGGCTCGGCGGCGGGTGGGGCCATCCACCTGTTCGCGGAGCTGATCGACAACGCGCTGCGCTACTCGCCGCCGACGACCTCCGCCCGCGTCTCGGCGTCACGCGGCGGCGACGGGGGCGTCGTGGTGCGCATCGCCGACGCCGGTCTGGGAATGAACGACGCCGACCGGCGCATGGCCAACATGCGGCTGCAGGCCGGCGGCGACGTCAGCCCCGACAACGCCCGGCACATGGGTCTTTTCGTGGTCGGCCGGATCGCGGCCCGGCACGGCATGCGGGTGGGCCTGCGCGGCCCGGCGGCCAACGAGTCGGGCTCGGGTACCACCGCCGAGATCTACCTGCCGCCGACGGTGCTCGCCGGGCCGGCGGTCGCCGAGCCGGCCGCCCCCCGCCACATCCGCGCGGTCTCCTCGCGCAGCGCCGAGCTCGCCAGCGTGAACGCCGCCGCCGACGACGCCCGGCAGGACGACGTCCGGCAGGAGGACTCCCGGCAGGACGACGCCGGGCAGGACGACGGCACCCTCGAGCCGGCGGCCCGCACCGCCCCGGACGCGTCGGCGCCCTCGGTGACGTTGCTGCCGCGCCGCAACCCGGGTTACAGCGGCATCACCGAGGTTCCCGCCGCGCCCGCCGAGCAGCTTCCCCGCCGGCAGCGTCGCGAGCTGGCGACGCCCTGGTGGGAGGGCGCCCCCAAGCCGGCGGCGGCTCCGGTCGGCGAGCCCGAACCCGAGCCGAAGCCGGCACCCGCTCAGCCGGCCCGGGCCGCGTCGGACACCTCGGCGTTCTTCGCCGCCCGATCCCGAGAGGCCGACGGCCGCACGCAGGCCCGGCAAGACCCGCCGTCCAAGCCGGCCCCGGTCGCGTCCATCCCGTCGGCCCCCGGCGCCCCGGCGGCGCCGGCCGACGATGACGTCATCTACCGGCGGATGCTTTCGGAGATGCTGGGCGATCCGCACGACCTGGTGAACAGCCCCGACCTGGATTGGCAGTCGGTCTGGGACCGCGGCTGGACCCTGGCGGCCGCGGCCGAGGAGAAGCCCGTCGAGGCGCACACCACCGATCACGGCCTGCCGGTGCGCACGCCCGGCGCACGGCTGGTACCCGGCGGTGCCAACGGCGAACCGGACGAGCCCGACGACCCGCGCGGGGACAGGTCCCCGTCGGACCGGGAGCCGCAGCACGCGGCCACCGGGCCCGTAGCCCGCGACCCCGAGGCGGTCCGCGCCTCGTTCAGTAGCCATTTCGGCGGAGTGCGCACCGGACGTTCGCATGCCCGCGAAACCGATCAAGGATCCGACGAGTAATGACGGCACCCGACAACTCCCTGGACTGGCTGGTGACCAGGTTCGCCCGCGAAGTC
>DASTKA010000253.1:0-4680 GCA_035716165.1 Mycobacterium sp.
GGGACCGGCGGAGAGCTTGCCAACCAGCTCGTCCCAATCGCTCTGCTCTGTCACCTGGTTCTGCACTTTTGCGGTATGGGAGGCGAAGAACGGAATCACGATGCCGGGTGCGGCGTCGGGACGATATTCCCGGATCACCAGATGGGCAGCCAGGTCGCGCGTCGTCCAGCCCTCGCACAACGTGGGCGCATCCGGACCGACGGCGCGCATGGTCTCCACGAGGGCGGCGCGTTCGCGTTGAGCAACAGACATGCGTTCAGGGTAGAGGCGGTCGACCTTAAAGTGGACGGGTCCACCGAACACCGATGGTCGGCGGCTCGGTAAATTCGAGACCGTCGAGTCCTCTGAAGGGAGATACAGGAGAAGTCATGAACGCGCGCGTCGAGCAGTTGGAGTTTCAGGCAGAGGCTCGGCAACTGCTAGATCTGATGGTCCATTCCGTCTATTCCAACAAGGACTCGTTCCTGCGGGAGTTGATCTCCAACGCCTCCGACGCGTTGGACAAGCTGCGCCTGGAAGCGTTCCGGAACAAGGACCTCGACGTCGACACCTCGGACCTGCACATCGAGATCGACGTGGACAAGGACGCGCGCACCCTGACAATCCGGGACAACGGCATCGGTATGACCCGCGCCGAAGTGGTGGATCTGATCGGCACGCTGGCCAAATCGGGCACGGCCGAGCTGCGCAAACAACTGCGCGAGGCCAAGCACGCCGCGGCCTCCGAGGAACTCATCGGTCAGTTCGGTATCGGCTTCTATTCGAGCTTCATGGTGGCCGACAAGGTGGAACTGCTCACCCGCAAGGCCGGCGAGAGCGAAGCCACCAAATGGGAATCGAGCGGCGAGGGCACCTACACCATCGAATCGGTCGACGGCGCGCCGCAGGGGACGTCGGTCACCCTGCACCTCAAGCCCGAGGACGCCGAGGACGAGCTGCACGACTACACCGCGGAGTTCAAGATCAGGAGCCTGGTCAAGAAGTACTCCGACTTCATCGCCTGGCCCATCCGGATGGAGGTCGTGCGAAGCACCCCCGCTACCGAAGAGGGCGGCGAGGAGACCGTCACCATCGAGACCGAGACCCTCAACTCGATGAAGGCGCTGTGGGCCAGGCCCAAAGAAGAGGTCTCCGAGGAGGAGTACAAGGAGTTCTACAAGCACATCGCGCACGCCTGGGACGACCCGCTCGAGGTCATCGCGATGCGGGCCGAGGGCACCTTCGAGTACCAGGCACTGCTGTTCATCCCGTCGCACGCCCCGTTCGACCTGTTCAACCGGGACGCCCAGACCGGGATCCAGCTGTACGTCAAGCGCGTGTTCATCATGGGCGACTGCGACGAGCTCATGCCCGAATACCTGCGCTTCATCAAGGGTGTCGTTGACGCGCAGGACATGTCGCTCAACGTGTCGCGCGAGATCCTGCAACAGGATCGGCAGATCAAGGCCATCCGGCGCCGGTTGACCAAGAAGGTTCTCGCCACGATCAAGGATCTGCAGTCCGAGCGCCCGGAGGACTATCGCAGCTTCTGGACCCAATTCGGCAGGGTCCTCAAGGAGGGCCTGCTCAACGACTTCGACAACCAGGAGACGCTGCTGCAGCTCTCCTCGTTCGCCTCGACGCACAGCGACGAGGAGGCCACCACGCTCGCCCAGTACGTGGAGCGCATGAAGGAGGGCCAGACGCAGATCTTCTACGCCACGGGGGAGTCGCGTCAGCAGATCCTGAAGTCGCCGCACCTCGAGGCGTTCAAAGCGAAGGGCTACGAGGTGCTCCTGCTCACCGATCCGGTCGACGAGGTCTGGGTGGGAACGGTGACCGAGTTCGACGGCAAGCCGCTGCAGTCCATCGCCAAGGGCGAGGTCGACCTCAGCGCCGGCGATGACGAGAGCGAGGCCGAGCGCGAGGAGCAGCAGAAGGAATTCGCCGACCTGCTCACCTGGCTGAAGGACACCCTGACCGACCACGTCAAGGAAGTCCGGCTGTCCAACCGCCTGACGGACTCGCCCGCCTGCCTGATCACCGATGCCTTCGGGATCACCCCGGCACTCGCGCGCATGTACCGGGCGTCCGGGCAGAACATCCCGGTGGGGAAGAGGATTCTCGAACTCAACCCCAACCATCCGCTCGTCACGGGCCTGCGAAAAGCCCACCAGGACCGAAGCGACGACCCTTCGGTCGCGGAGACGGCGGAGTTGCTCTACGGCACAGCACTTCTCGCCGAAGGCGGCGCGCTCGACGATCCGGCGAGGTTTGCCGAAATCCTCGCCGACCGGCTGGCCCGCACGGTGTAACTAGGTGTTTACCGCCGATTAGGCGGTTTTCGGGA
Organism: Mycobacterium sp.; assembly: GCA_035716165.1. Taxonomy (GTDB): domain Bacteria; phylum Actinomycetota; class Actinomycetes; order Mycobacteriales; family Mycobacteriaceae; genus Mycobacterium. Next base: position 2,330 of record DASTKA010000253.1, read on the forward strand.
TTGAAAACGCGCTGGCAGGGATAATTAGATCCCATGCCCGAGTTTCGCGTGATCGACCCACGTGGCCGGGTCGTCGCGACGAAGAATTTTGCCAACGCGGAGGCCGCGCACGCCTGGTTCGTCGACTCGGTCGGCGGTAACACCGAGCTGGGTTGGCGCATGGAGGTCAACGACGACGGGCAATGGGCATTCTTCGATGACACCCAAGGCTTCACCGCGCCGGTAAGCCGGCGGCCGACGAAACGCTGAGACCCGCCCGCTGAACCGCGGCGCGGCATCGCGGTCCAACGCTCGACGTACGCTCCCACCATGCACGTCGATGCGATGACGATTCCTCAGCCTCTGGGTCAGATCGGTGAGCTTGCCCGGCGGACCCAATCCGCCGGGTTCTCCGGTCTGTTGTTCACCGAGACCGGCCGCACCGCGTACCTGAATGCCGCCGTGGCGTCGCAGGCGGCGCCGGGTCTCGAATTGTCGACGGGCGTCGCGGTGGCTTTCCCGCGCAGTCCCTTCGTCACGGCCGCCGCGGCATGGGAACTGCAGGAAGCCACCAAGGGGAAGTTCCGGCTGGGGCTGGGAACGCAGGTGCGCACTCATGTGGTGCGGCGCTACGGCACGGCCTTCGAGCGGCCGGGGCCCCGGCTGCGCGACTACTTGCTGGCCGTGAAGGCGTGCTTCGCGGCGTTCCGCTCCGGGATCCTGGACCACCACGGCGACTTCTACGATCTCGACTTCATCACACCGCAGTGGAGCCCGGGCCCCATCGACGCTGCAGACCCCAAAGTCGATATCGCAGCGGTCAATCCGTGGATGCTGCGGATGGCGGGTGAAGTGGCCGACGGGATTCATGTCCACCCGATCGGCGAACCGGGCTACCTGTCCCGTCACGTCGTGCCGACGGTCGGCGAGGGGGCGGCGAAAGCGGGTCGTTCACCGTCCGAAATCGCGATCATCGTGCCCGTCATGACGATCGCCGGCGACACCGACGCAGAGCGGGACAAGCAGCGCGAGATCGTGCGCGCCAGCATGGCCTTCTACGGCAGTACGCCCAACTACGCCTTCATCTGGGACGAGGCGGGTTTCGAGGGCACGACCGCCCGGATCCGGGAGAAGCAGAAGGCCGGCGACTTCGCCGGCATGGCGGCCCAGGTCACCGACGATCACATCGCGGTCTTCGCGACCGAGTCCACCTGGGACGGGCTGGCCGACGCGTTGATCGAGAAATACGCCGGGACGGCAACACGGTTGGTGATGTACAACTCCGTCGCCGATCAGGAGCGCTTCGAGCGGTACGGCGAGGTGGCCCGCCGAATCCAGGCGGTCAGCGGCTGAGCTGGATGGCCTTGACCACGAGTAGCACCGCGCCGGCGACCAGATAGGTGCGCAGCGCGATCATGCCTAGCCGGGTGCCGGGCGACCAGACGACCGGTTCGAGCAGCGCCAGCGGCGGCATGCGCCAGGTGCTGCGGTCGACACCGCGGGCCGGAAGCTGCACGACGGGTCGCGCGGGTTGGCGGCGGGCCATCCAGCGCAACGCGGGCACAGCCGCGACGCCGAATACGACCATGGCCGCTACCAGGTAGCCGGAAACCACCACGACGTCGATTTTGGGAAACAGCGTGGTCGCCATCAGGATCCCGGACAACAGCAGCAGGGTGCCGACGATCAGCCCGGCGACCCAGTTGAGCCAGGAGCGATTGACCCAGGGCCCCAACACTTCCCGGTCGTTGCACAACAGCAGCAGGAACACGCTGGCACTGGGCAGCAACAGGCCGGCGAGGGCCTGAACGGCGGTGGTGATAAGCCCGAGCGGGGCACCCGGGATCAGCACGATGACCGCGGCCAGAACCACCATCGCGGTATAGGACAGGTAGAACTGCTTGGCGTCGGCGAACCCACGGTGCAGCGAATGCTTGAGGCCGAACACGTCCCCGAAGGCGTAACTGGTGGCCAGTGTCACCGCGGCGGCGCCGATGATCGAGGCGTCCATCAGCACGATCGCGAAGATCCAGCCAAGCGTCTGGCGGTGTTGGCCGAGCAGATGAGCGATGGCGCCGGCGTCGGTGAAGCCACCCACGGTGTCCGTGGAGCGCGCGGCCCAGTCGCCGGTCATCACCAAGGCGGCGGCGCCGACCACCACCACGAAGGCGCCCAGCACGGTGTCCGCACGTTCGTAACCCATGAACCGGGGCGTGATGCGCTTGTCGACGACGTTGGACTGCTGGAAAAACAGCTGCCACGGCGCCACCGTGGTGCCGACGATGGCGATGATCAGCAGCACCGCATCCGAACTGATCCCGCCCGAAATGCCGGGCACGACAAAGGACTTGGCCGCATGCACCCACTGCGGA
>DASTKA010000254.1:0-2433 GCA_035716165.1 Mycobacterium sp.
ACAGAAGGACCGCTATCTGGCGGGGCTGCTGTCCGGGGAGATCTTCTCGTGCTTCTCGATGACCGAACCCCAGGGCGGCGCGGATCCGCGGGTATTCACCACCCGCGCCGTCCGTGACGGCGACGACTGGGTGATCACCGGACGAAAGTACTTCTCGTCCAACGCATCTGTCGCCTCCTTCTTCATCGTCGTCGCGATCACCGATCCCGACGTTCCGGTGCACACCGGCGCGTCGACGTTTTTGATCCCGGCCGGCACCGAGGGTCTGGTCTTGGAAGCCAATCACCACCTGGTCGGCGCGGATCCGCACGAGCCCGGCCATTCCCTGGTGCATTACAACGACGTGCGGGTGCCCTCCGACGCGTTGCTCGGCGAGGCGGGCCAGGGCTTCTTGATATTGCAGACCCGGCTGGCCGGCGGACGCCTGCATCACGCGATGCGCTCGATCGGGATGGCGCAGCGCGCCGTCGAGATCATGTCGCGCCGCGCGAAAAGCCGCTTCACCCAGGGCAGCCTGCTGGCCGACAAACAACTGGTGCAGGAGTTCGTTGCCGACTCCTACACCGAGCTGATCCCGTTTCGGCTGACCGTGCTGCACGCGGCGTGGCTGATCGACAACGGCGACGAGCGCGCCGCCCGGGCGGAGATCGCCGCCTGCAAGATCCTGGCCTCGCAGGTGCTCAAATCGATTGCCCTGCGGGCCATTCAGGTGCACGGCGCGCTGGGGCTCACCGACCAGCTGCCATTGGTCAACGTCCTGCTGGGTGGCATCGCACTGGGGCTGGCCGACGGGCCGACCGAGGCGCACAAGGTCAACCTGGCCCGGATGCTGCTCAAGGGTTACGAGGCCGAGGAGGGTGACTGGCCCAGCGAGATGCTCGACGTTCGGCGCGCGGCCGCGCGCGCCAAATACGGTGAGCTCGTTGACCTCTGACCGGGTGACCGCCGCGGTCGAGCGGGCACTCGATGACCGCCAGCGGGAGGCCACCGAGGAGGTGGAACGCATCCTGGCCGCCGCGGTGCGCGTCATGGAACGTGTCGCTCCCGACGCCCCCCGGGTCACCGATATCGTGGCCGAGGCGGGTTCGTCGAACAAGGCGTTCTACCGTTATTTCGCGGGCAAGGACGATCTGATCCTGGCCGTCATGGAACGAGGGGTCGCCATCGTGGTGTCTTATCTGGAGCACCAGATGGCCAAGGAATCCAAGCCGCTGGACAAGGTCACGCGGTGGATCGAGGGGACACTGGCGCAGGTGGCCGACCCGCACCTGATCAGCATGAGCCGAGCGGCGGCGGGCCAGATGTCGCCCGGCACCAGTTGGCGCGCGGCCGATCAGGAGATGATGCGGCCGCTCCGGGATCTGCTCGTGGAACCGGTAGCGGCGCTGGGCAGTGACGACGTCGAGCGCGATGTCGAGGCGGTGTTCAACTGCACGGCCGCAACCATGCGCCGCTATGTGGGGTCGGCCACGGCGCCCGGCGCCGATGACATCGCACACGTGGTGCGGTTCTGCTTACGTGGATTGGGGGCCGGCTGATGCGCGCCGTGATCTGCCGTTCGTATGGCACACCCGAGGACCTGGTGATCGACGACGTGCCCAACCCCGTTGCGGCCCCGGGCCAATTGCTGGTGCGCGTGCGCGCCGCCGCGGTCAACTTCCCCGACGTACTGTTCATAGCCGGCAAGTATCAGGTCAAAATACCGCCGCCGTTCATACCCGGAAATGAGATCGCCGGTGAGGTCATCGCCGCCGGTGCCGGCGCGCCATTCAGTCCCGGACAACGCGTTTCCGGGACGACCTTCGGGGCGTTCGCCGAACAGGCGCTGCTCGACGCGAGTCAGGCCGAGCTCATGCCCGACGACGCCGACTTCGCCTCGGCCGCGGCATTCGGCGTTACCTACCGCACCGCCTATCACGCGCTGCGCTCGACGGCCGCTGTCACACAGGGAGATTGGGTGGTCGTGCTCGGCGCCGCGGGTGGGGTGGGGCTGGCCGCGGTCGACCTGGCGGTCGCGATGGGAGCTCGCGTGCTGGCCGCGGCGTCGAGTCCGGAAAAGCTCGAGCTGTGCCGCACACGCGGCGCAGAGGCGACCGTCGACTACGACCGGGAGGACCTCAAAACGCGGATCCGTGAGCTCACCGGCGATGGCGCCCGCGTGGTCCTCGACCCGGTCGGCGGACCGTATTCCGAGCCGGCATTACGCGGGCTCGCGCGTGGCGGCACCTTCGTCACGCTGGGCTACGCGGCCGGCACGATCCCGGCCATTCCGCTCAATCTCATTCTGCTCAAAGACATCTGCGTGCGTGGCATGGAGATCCGCACCTTCATGACCGACCGGCCCGACGACGCCGTGCGCGACCTGAAGGAGTTGGCCCAGATGTTCGCCGCCGGCACGGTGCGGCCGTACATCGGTGCGCGATTCCCGCTCTC
>DASTKA010000255.1:0-2188 GCA_035716165.1 Mycobacterium sp.
GCGATCCCAGGTCCAGCGTGTAAAGCTGCTTGTCTTTCAGCGTCTCGGGAACCTCGCCGTGCACGATCGCCTGCGCCAGGCCTTCGACGACGGCGGTCTTGCCGACGCCGGGCTCGCCGATCAGCACGGGGTTGTTCTTGGTGCGCCGGCTCAACACCTGCATCACCCGCTCGATTTCCTTCTCGCGGCCGATGACGGGGTCCAACTTGCCTTCCATCGCAGCGGCCGTCAGGTTGCGTCCGAACTGGTCGAGCACCAACGAGGTGGACGGGCTGCCGGATTCGCCGCCGCGACCACCGGTTCCAGCTTCGGCTGCCTCCTTGCCCTGGTAACCCGACAGCAGCTGGATCACCTGCTGGCGCACGCGGGTCAGTTCGGCGCCGAGCTTGACCAGCACCTGGGCGGCCACGCCCTCACCCTCACGAATCAGGCCCAGCAAAATGTGCTCGGTGCCGATGTAGTTGTGGCCGAGCTGCAGCGCCTCGCGCAAGCTCAGCTCGAGAACCTTCTTGGCGCGCGGAGTGAATGGGATGTGTCCCGACGGCGCCTGCTGGCCCTGGCCGATGATCTCCTCGACCTGACTGCGGACACCCTCCAGCGAGATCCCCAGCGATTCCAGCGACTTCGCCGCAACGCCTTCGCCTTCGTGAATCAAACCCAACAGGATGTGCTCGGTGCCGATGTAGTTGTGGTTGAGCATCCGGGCCTCTTCTTGCGCCAGGACGACGACCCTGCGGGCACGGTCGGTAAATCTTTCGAACATCGGGTTACCTGCTCTCCCTCACCATCGGTACTTGGTCGGACTTGGTCGGCCCTGCGTACCTGCCATCCACTCTAATGGTCGGCCCGCCAGGCTTCCTAACCTTGCGGTTCCTTGCGGTTCGGGGTCGCTTGGCCTATCCGGGCGATGTCCCTGATGCCGACACAGTGGTAACTGAGGAAACGCGGCAAACCACCAAATCGTTTCCCCTAACCCCCGGCGATCTTTTTCGCCGCCAGCGAAAAGACGAAGAACCGGCGCCCGGGACCGTTGCGGCCGGGCGCCGGTAAGGACTGTCGGTTAGGTCGCCGCGTGGAATGCGTCGATGACGTCGGCCGGGATGCGGCCCCGAGTGGACACGTTGTGCCCGTTTCGGCGAGCCCATTCGCGGATCGCCGCGCTCTGCTCGCGGTCGATCGCGCCACGACCGCGTCCGGAGCCGGAACGGCCACGACGCCGACCACCGACCCGACGGCCGGCTTCGACCCACTGCTTCAGGTCGTTGCGCAGTTTCGTCGCATTTTTGCTCGAAAGATCGATCTCATACGTCACCCCGTCGAGGCCGAATTCCACCGTTTCATCGGCGGCCCCCTCACCGTCGAAATCATCGACCAGGGTGACGGTGACTTTCTTCGCCATTAGCTGAGCCTCACGCTTCTTCCTGAGCACTTAGGAGTGCAAGTAGTTGGATCGCCCCCGTGAGCAACAATCTGCCATAACGAGGCGCGTTATTCAATACAACGCTACAAGAGCAGTTCAGCTGCTATGCGGACGAACAATCGGGAACAAAACTGTCTCTCTAATTGACAGACCAGTCAAAGCCATCAACAACCGATCGATACCCATTCCGGTTCCCGTGCACGGCGGCATCGCGTACTCCAAGGCAGCGAGAAAATCCTCATCGAGCAACATCGCCTCGTCGTCGCCGGCCGCCGCTGCTCGCGCCTGTTCAGCGAACCTCTCGCGTTGCACCACCGGATCGATTAATTCCGAATATCCGGTGGCCAACTCGACGCCGTGGATATAGAGGTCCCACTTCTCCGTTACGCCCGCGATGCTGCGGTGCTGGCGTGTCAAAGGTGTTGTCTCGACCGGGAAATCCCGAACGAAAGTGGGCGCGCTCAGGCGGGCGCCCACAGCGTGTTCCCATAATTCTTCGACCAACTTACCGTGTCCATACCCACGGTCGGCCGGCACCTCGACACCGAGCGACTCAGCGATGCCAAGTAAGTGCTCAACGGTGGTGTTTGGTGTGATCTCTTCGCCGAGTGCCTCGGATAACGACGGATACATTTGTATCGAAGTCCATTCTCCGTCGATGTCATAGACACTGCCATCGGGCAGCGGCAGTTGTCGAGTACCGATCGCCTCGTCCGCCACCTGTTGAATAAGCTCGCGCGTGACGACTGCCGAATCGTCATACGTTCC
>DASTKA010000256.1:0-6057 GCA_035716165.1 Mycobacterium sp.
GCGCGGCGATGCGCAACGTCACTTTCTCGCCGCCACCGGCGATCCAGAGGGGAATCCCCCCGTCCTGCAACGGCTTCGGTTCGACGATCGCGCCGTCGACCTGATAATGCCTGCCGTTGAAACTGACTTTGCCGTCGCGCCACGCATCGCGCATGATCTGCACGCCTTCGTCCAGCCGGCCCAATCGCACACCCGCCGAGGGGAACCCGTAACCGTAAGCGCGCCATTCATGTTCGTACCAGCCGCCACCGATGCCCATCTGGATGCGGCCACCGGAAATGATGTCGGCCGTCGCGGCCACCTTGGCGAGATAGGCGGGGTTGCGGTAGCTCATCGCCGTGCACATCTGACCGAGTTTGATTCGCGACGTGGTCGCCGCGTAGGCCGCCATCAGTGACCACGCTTCGTGCGTCGCCTCGCCCGTCGGCATCGGCACGGTGTGGAAGTGGTCGTAGACCCACAGCGAGTCCCACGCGCTGCCATCGGCGTAGGTGGCCAGGTCGCGCATCACCGCCCAGTGATTTTCGGGTTCGATGTCGACCAGATCCATCCGCCAGCCCTGCGGAATGAAGAGTCCAAAGCGCATAACTAGGGACTTTAGCCGCCCGTCACCGACCCAGCGCATCGAGCGCGGCGGCAACGGACTTCTCGCGCAGCTCTACGCTTACCGAACGTTAAGTAAGCGTGGGAGGTGGTCATGCGCGTACTCATCTCGGGCGCCAGCATCGCGGGCCCGGTCCTGGCGTACTGGCTCACCCGGTACGGCTTCGACGTCACCGTCGTGGAGCGCGCACCGGCGCTGCGCAAAACCGGCGGTCACGCGGTCGACTTGTTCCGTCCCGCAATGGAAATCTCGGAAAAGATGGGGGTCTTGCCACGCATCGAGGCGCTCACCACTGAAACCGACCACCTGACAATGCATTGCGAAGGCAAAGCGCGGCCCATCGAGGTCGACCTCACCAAGATCTACGGCGTCGCCTCCGACCGCCACGTGGAGATCATGCGGGACGACCTCAGCGAGATCTACTACGACGCCGGGCGCGACGACGTCGAGTACCTGTTCGGCGACTCGATCACCGCGATCGAGTCCGACGGCGAGGTGACGTTCGAGCGCGCCCCCGCACGCAGGTTCGACGTCATCGTCGGCGCCGACGGGCTGCACTCCAATGTCCGGCGCCTGACGTTCGGCGACGAAGCCGACCTGACCCGGTTCCTCGGCGGTTATCTGGCGGTGGTGTCGGCGCCCAAATCCCTGGCCACCACCAACCAGATGACCGGCCACATAGGTGTCGGTCGGCTGGCGGCCATCTACACCGCGGAGCATTTGGCCGACGCGAGGGCGGTGTTCATGTTTCGCAGCAAAGAGGAGCTCGACTTCGACCACCGAGATTCGTTGCGGCAGAAGGAAATCCTGTGCGATGCGTTCGCGGGCATGCACCACGAGGTCGATGGCTGGCTGGAGGAAATCGACCGGACTCCCGCCTTCTACTTCGATGCGATCAGTCAACTGCGCCTGGACCGATGGTCGCGCCGCCGGGTCACCCTGGTCGGCGACGCCGGGTACTGCCCGGGCCCCGCGGTCGGCGGCAGCACCAGCCTCGCGGTCCTGGGCGCGTACGTGCTGGCCGGCGAACTCGCCCAGGCAGACGGTGACCACCTGCGCGCCTTCGCCGGCTACGAACTACAGATGAGCGAATCGGTGCATCGCAGCCGGACCTTTGCCCGCGGTGCCGCCAAGGGCCTCATCCCCGGCTCCCGGGCCGGAGTCTGGGCGCTGAGCCGCGGGGTCCAGCTGGTCTCACTGATACCCGGGTCCCTGTCGCGATCGCTGGCGAAGCTCAACACCAAGGGTCTCCGGATGCACGATTCGATGCCGGTGCCCGAGTACAGGGGAAGCGACGTCTGACAGCATGGTGTGCGACGGAAGGGTGGTCGCTGATGGAGCTGACCGGTGTGGGAATCTGGAGCAGTCAACTGCGCTACGGCGACCCGGCCGAATCCGCCGAAGCGGCAGCCGAACTCGACGAACTGGGCTTCCCGGCGCTGTGGATACCCGACGTCGGCGGCCCGGTGTTCGACGCGGTGGGTCACCTGCTCGGGGCGACCAAGCGGACCGTGATCGCCACGGGAATCCTGAATCTGTGGATGCATTCGCCCGCCGAGGTCGCCGAATCCTACGCGAGCCTGACCGCCGAGCATGGTGACCGCTTCCTGCTGGGAATCGGCGTCAGCCACGCCCCGCTGATCGACGCCGGCCAACCCGGGCGATACCGCAAACCGCTGGCGGCGACGGCGTCATTTCTGGACGGCTTGGATGCGGCGCCGCGGCCGGTTTCCCCCGAGCGCCGGGTTCTTGCCGCGCTGGGCCCGAAGATGCTGACGCTGTCGGCGACCCGCGCCGGTGGCGCCCATCCGTACCTTGTCACCCCCGTGCACACCGCCGCCGCCCGTGCGATTTTGGGCCGGGGTCCCTTGCTGCTCCCAGAGCAGACGGTGATCCTGACCGACAATGCCGATGAGGCCCGTCAGATCGGAACCGATTGGCTGAGATCGTATTTGGCCCTGCCCAACTACGCCAACAACCTGCTGCGCGTGGGCTTCTCCGAAGACGACCTGTCGCAGGTGAGCGATCGGCTGTTCAACGCGATCATCGCTTGGGGCGATGAGGAGGCCATCATGCGCCGCGTCGCCGAGCATCGTTCCGCAGGGGCCGACCATGTCTGCGTCCAGGTGCTGCTGCCCGATCCCCGGGCATTTCCGCGGGAGGAGTGGCGCCGCATCGCCGCCGCCTCCAGGTGACCGGCCCCAGGGGCCTAGGGTGAGCTATGGCTTCCAAACAGACGCTGTTTCGGATCTTTTACCGCATCGGGTTCACACCCTGGGATGGCCATCCGCTCGCACATAGCCTGCGGGGCCTGATCGAGGGAACCAGCGACACCGCGGCGCTGCCCGCCGGCTCGGCCCTGGAGGTCGGCTGCGGTACCGGTGACTGTTCTATCTATCTCGCTCAACACGGCTGGCAGGTTACGGCGGTTGATTTCGTCGCCAAGCCCCTCGAGCGGGCACGTGCCAAGGCCGCCGCGGCGGGCGCCGCGGTCGACTTCATCCAAGCCGACGTGACGCAGCTGAGCCGGACCGGCATCGGCGCGAACTTCGAGTTGATCGTCGACAACGGGTGCCTGCACAACATGAGCGACGCGGATCGCGACGCCTACGTCCGGGAGATCAGCGCTGTGGCGGCACCCGACGCCCGGCTCCTGATCGTCGCGTTCGTGCCCGGCGGTCGGGTCGGGGTGCGCGGAGTCGACCACGCCGAGATGGAACGCCGATTCACGCAAAGCTGGACGCTGTTGTCGAGCGGCGCGGAACGCGAGCTGGACCGTTCCGAAAAGACGCCCGCGTGGTACTACCTGTTTCAGAGGCGCCGTTAGCCTTGTCGTGCTCCAGACGCTGAAGCCCCCGAAACCTCGTTGTTTCGGGGGCTTTCGCGCCTGCGTGATGCGGGGTTAGCTCAGTGACGCCGGCGGCAGGAAGCGGTCGCCGTACTTGGCGGCCAGTTCCTTGGCCCGGGCCACGAAGGCTTCCTTGCCGGTACCACCCGCGCCCTGGTAACCGACGATGAACTGCGCGCTACCACCGGTGTACGGCGGGAAGCCGATGCCCATGATCGAGCCGATGTTGGCGTCGGCCGTCGACGTCAACACGCCCTCGTCGAGGCACTTCTGGGTTTCCAGCGCCTCGGCGAACAGCATGCGATCGATCATGTCCTGCAACGGGATATCCGCGCTGCCGGACTTGAACGTCTCGCGCAGACCCGGCCACAGCCGGGTGCGCTTGCCGTCGACGTACTCGTAGAAGCCCGCACCCTTCAGCCGCGACGGCCGACCGAGCTCGATCATCTTCTCCACGACCGCCTCGGCCGGGTGCGGCTCGTAGGTGCCGCCCGTGTCCTCGACACCCTTGCGGGTGGCCGTGGCGATCTTGTGCATCAGCTCCAGGTTGAGCTCGTCGGACAGCTGCAGCGGCGGCGCCGGGTAGCCGGCCTGCGAACCGGCGTGCTCGACGCTGGCGGGCTCGACGCCCTCGCCGAGCATCGCGAGCGCCTCGTTCACGAACGTGCCGATGACGCGGCTGGTGAAGAAGCCGCGGCTGTCGTTGACGACGATCGGGGTCTTGCCGATGGCCAGCGTGTAGTCGAACACGCGAGCCAGCGCCTCGTCAGAAGTCTTCTCGCCCTTGATGATCTCGACCAACGGCATCTTGTCGACCGGCGAGAAGAAGTGGATCCCGATGAAGTCCTCCTGCCGCTTCACGCCGGTCGCCAGACCGGTGATCGGCAGCGTCGAGGTGTTCGACCCGAGCAGCGCGTTGGGCTCGACGATGTCCTCGATCTCCTGGAACACCTTGTGCTTGAGGTCCTGGTTCTCGAACACCGCCTCGATCACGAAGTCGACGCCCTTGAAGGCCTCGGGGTCGGCGGCCGGGGTGATGCGGTCCAGCAGCGCCTTGGACTTCTCCTCGGTGGTCTTGCCCCGCTGAAGTGCCTTGGCCTCAAGCTTTTCCGAGTAGCCCTTGCCCTTTTCGGCGGCCTCGAGGCTGACGTCCTTGAGCACCACCTCGAAGCCGGCCTTGGCCGACACGTAGGCGATGCCGGCGCCCATCATGCCCGCGCCCAGCACGCCGATCTTGTTGATCTTGACCGGCTCGATGCCGTCGGGCCGCGACCCGCCGCCGTTGATGTGCTGCAGGTCGAAGAAGAACGCCTGGATCATGTTCTTGGCGACCTGGCCGGTGACCAGCTGGGTGAAGTAGCGGCTCTCGATGCGGCTGGCGGTGTCGAAGTCGACCTGCGCGCCCTCGACGGCCGCGTCCAGGATGGCACGCGGCGCGGGCATCGGCGCGCCCTTGAGTTGCTTCTTCAGCAGCGCCGGGAACGACGGCAGGATGCCGGCCAGCGCGGGGCTGGACGGGGTGCCGCCGGGCATCTTGTAACCCTTTTTGTCCCAAGGCTGTTCGTGCGAATCGGGGTTGGCCTTGATCCACGCCTTGGCGGCGGGCACCAGTTCCTCGACAGTCGGCAGGACCTCGTCGACCAGCCCGATCTCCTTGGCCTTGCCCGGCTTGAACCGGGTGCCCTGCGACAGCACGTTCCTGAACGCGTTCTGGATGCCGAACATCCGCACGCTGCGCGCGACGCCGCCGGCGCCCGGCAGCAAGCCCAGGGTGACCTCCGGGAAGCCGACGACCGCGCCCGGCACGTCGGCGATGATCCGGTGATGACAGGCCAGTGTGATCTCCAGGCCGCCGCCCAGTGCCGCACCGTTGATCGCGGCGACGACCGGCTTGCCCAGCGTTTCCAGCGTCCGCAGATCGCGCTTGCTGTTCTCGACCAACGAGAATGCCTCGCCCGCATGCTCCGGACCGATGTTGATCATCGACTTCAGGTCGCCTCCGGCGAAGAAGGTCTTCTTCGCGCTGGTGATGACGACGCCCGTGATCGAATCCTTCTCGGCGACAAGCTTTTCCACCGCGTTATGAATGGATTCACGGTATGCGTCGTTCATCACGTTGGCCGACCCGGTGGGGTCGTCCAGCGTCAGCGTGACGATGCCGTCGTCGTCCTTGTCCCACTTGATGGTGTTCTCTGCCATGGTCTTAAACCCTCTCGATGATGGTGGCGACACCCATGCCGCCGCCGATGCACAAGGTGACCAGGGCACGACGCGCGTTGCGGCGCTCGAGCTCGTCGACCATGGTGCCGGTGATCATGGCGCCGGTGGCGCCCAGCGGGTGGCCCATCGCGATGGCGCCACCGTTGACGTTGAGCTTCTCGTCGGGAATGTTGAGGTCCTTTTGGAACTTCAGCACCACCGACGCGAACGCCTCGTTGAGCTCGAACAGGTCGATGTCGTCGACCGTCAGGCCCGCGCGGTCGAGCACCTTGCGCGTGGCGGGGGTCGGGCCGGTCAGCATGATGACCGGGTCCGAGCCGCTGGTGGCGGTGGCCACGATGCGGGCCCGCGGGGTCAGGCCCTGCGACTTGCCCGCGGCCTCCGA
>DASTKA010000257.1:0-3198 GCA_035716165.1 Mycobacterium sp.
GGTGCGGAATTCCACCGCCCCGGAAATCCCGGCGGGCTCACCGGCCTCGGTAAAGCGTTCGGCCAAAGAAAACGCCAAATCCATGCGGGCGGTGCGGGTATCGGCCGGCAACGGGGTGACCCCCACATCACCCAACGCCAGCCCGGCGCCGGGATCATTGTCGTGCCCGGGCAGGTTCTGCCAGGCCAGCATCACCTGCACCAGCGGGTGATGGACCAGCGATCGGGTGGGGTTGAGCCGCTCCACCAGCACCTCGAAAGGCGCATCCTGGTTCTCGTAGGCGGCCAGGCTGCACCCTCGCACCTGGGCCAGTAGTTCGGCAAAGCTGGGGTCTCCCGCCAGGTCGACCCGCAGCACCAGGGTGTTGACGAAAAAGCCGACGAGTTCGTCCAGCGCGGGATCGCGCCGCCCGGCGATCGGAAAGCCCACGGCGACATCGGAACTCGACCCGAGCTTGGCCAGCAACACCGCGAGGGCGGCCTGCACCACCATGAAGCTCGTGGCGTTGTGCTCCCTTGCCACTCGATCGACCCGCTGCTGCAGCTCCGCCGGCCAGTCCAGCGCGACGCTCGCGCCGCGGTAGTCGGCAACAGGCGGATAAGGCCGGTCGGTGGGCAACTGCGGGCGCTCCGGCATTCCGGCCAGAGCCTGCTCCCAATAGCCGAGCTGCGCGGCGATGGGGCTGTCGCCGTCGTCGAGGTCACCCAGCTGCTCACGCTGCCACAGCGTGTAATCGGCGTACTGCACCGGCAACGGCGCCCAAGCTGGGGCCCGCCCCGAACACCGGCTGGCGTACGCCACCCCGAGATCGGTCACCAACGGGGTGATCGACCAGCCGTCGGCCGCGATGTGGTGCACGACCGCCACCAGCACGTGCTCATCGTCACCAAGCCTGAAAAGCCTTGCCCGGAAGGGGATCTCGGTTGCCAGGTCGAACGTGTGACGCAGCACGGCATCGGTGGCCTCATGCAACTGGCCCGCGGACCAGCCGGCGGCGTCGATGATCTGCCAGTCCAAGTCGGCCCGCTCGACCGGCATCACCAGCTGCTGGGGGACCCCCTCGTCCGCCGGGAACAGGGTCCGCAGACTTTCATGGCGGCCGATCACATCGGCCAGCGCGGCACTCAACGCGTAGGCGTCAAGCTGCCCTTGCAACCGCAACGCGACCGCCATGTTGTAAATCGGTGAGGGACCCTGCAATTGGTCGATGAACCACAACCGGTTCTGCGCGAAGGACAACGGAACCACGGCAGGGCGCTCGACCGGCGCCAACGGCTCCAGTCCACCCGCACCAGCGCCGACCGAGGGCGCCAGCTGGGCGACCGTGGGAGCCTCGAACAGGGCGCGCACCGAAAGATTGGCATTGAGGCCGGCATTGACGGCGGCGATCACCCGCATCGCCGACAGTGAATCCCCGCCGAGCTCGAAGAATGAGTCGTCGACCCCCACCCGTTCGAGCCCGAGTACCTGGGCGTAGATGCCGGCCAGGATCTCCTCGGTGAGGGTGGCGGGGGCGCGGTACTGGTCGCCGTCCTGATAGTCCGGTGTGGGCAGGGCCCGCCGGTCGAGTTTGCCGTTGACCGTCAGCGGCAGCGCGTCGATCACCACGACCGCCGAGGGCACCATATAGCTCGGCAACCGCTGGGCCAGCCTCGCGCGGATCTCGGCAGCGTCGGCGGTCCCCGCGACATATCCGACCAGCCGCTTGTCCCCGGGGCGATCTTCGCGAGCGACGACCACCGCCTGCTCGACCCCGTCCAGTCCGGCCAGCGCCGCCTGGACTTCGCCGAGCTCGATGCGATACCCGCGGATCTTGACCTGCTCATCGGCGCGCCCGAGATAACGCAGCTGCCCATCGGCACCCCAGCACACCAAGTCCCCGGTGCGATACATGCGTTGCGCGGGAGCCCCCGCACCCACGAATGGACACGCCACAAACCGTGACGCCGTCAGGGCGCCCCGACGCGCGTATCCGACGGCGACACCGGCGCCCGCGATATACAGCTCGCCGACCACTCCGGCCGGCACCGGACGCAGGCTGTTGTCGAGCACCAGCAAAGCCGCCCCGGACAACGGCGAGCCGATGGGCACCACGCCGGACCCGGCGGTCAACGGCGTACTCATCGAGGCGTAGACCGTCGCCTCGGTGGGGCCGTAGGCGTTGAACATCACTCGTCCGGGCGCCGCCCAGTGATCCACCAGTTCCACCGGGCAGGCCTCACCGGCGACGACCAGCGCCGCCGACTCCAGCCCCTGCGGTGAGATCACGCCCACGGCCGACGGGGTCTGGCTGAAGACGCTGACCTGCTCGGCAATCAGCAAGGCGCGGAAGTCTTCCGGCGAGCGGGCGACCGACTCCGGCACCACGACCAATCGCCCGCCGTGCAGCAGCGCACCGAAGATCTCCCAGACCGACACGTCGAAGGCGTACGAGTGCCACTGAGACCACACCCCCGCCAGCGGCAGGCGGGTGTCCAGCGACTCCCACAGCCGGCTGGCGTTGCGGTGGGCGACCGCCACGCCCTTGGGAACGCCCGTGGTACCCGAGGTGTAGATCATGTAGGCGATGTCGTCGGCGGCGGGCGCCGGCAAACCGGTGTCCGGATACGTCTCGATGCGGGGGTCTTCGACATCGATCACGAGCAGGTCATGCCCATCCAGCCGATCGGCCAGCCCGGCGGTCGTGATCGCGGCGATCGGCACCGCATCGCCGAGCATGAACCCGATCCGCGCCGGCGGGTGCGCCGGATCGATCGGGACGTAAGCCGCCCCGGTTTTCAGGACGGCCATGATCGCCACGATCGCCTCGGCCGAACGCGAGAAGAGTAGGGCAATGCGTTCACCGGGGCCGGCGCCCTGCTCCGCCAAGAGGTGGGCCAACCGGTTTGCCGCCCGATCCAGCTCGCGGTAGGTCCACGACCGTCCACCGCAGGTCAGCGCGAGCGCCTCGGGCGTGCGGGCGACTTGTTCGGCGAACAACGCCGGGATCGATGCCGCCGGAGGCGCAGGCTGGTTCAGCACCGCCAGGTTGCCCCACCCGCTCAGCCGGGCGTGCTCACCTTCGTCGAGGAGGCTTATCGATGACAGGCGCCGCGCCGGGTCGGCGGTCATCGCGACCAACACCCGCTCGAACCGCTCGATCAGCGTCTCGATGGTTTTCGGGTCGAACACGTCGGTGCGGAATTCGACTGTTCCGCT
>DASTKA010000258.1:0-3022 GCA_035716165.1 Mycobacterium sp.
GGCCGCGGGCATCGCGGGTCTGATAAAGGTCATCCTGTCGCTCGAGCACGAGGTATTGCCACAGCACCTGCACTTCCGAAACCCGTCGTCACACATCCCCTGGGACCGACTTCCGGTGCGGGTTGTCGACGAGGCCCTTCCGTGGGCGCGCGACGGGCGACCCCGTATTGCCGCCATCAGTTCGTTCGGATTCTCCGGGACCAACTCCCACGTCATCGTCCAGGAAGCACCCGACTCGACTGCGGTCGCCGCAGCGCCGGATCAGGTCGAGCGGACCGATGACCGGCGATTCAACGTGTTGCCGCTGTCGGCTCGCAGCCCGGCGGCGCTGGTTCAGATCGCCGACGAATACCGCGGCTGGCTCACCGCCCATCCGGAGGCGAGTCTGGCGGAGGTGTGCTTCACCGCCGGGACGGGGCGAGCGCACTTCGAGCACCGGGCCGCGCTGGTGGTGGATTCGACGGAATCCGCGCGCGAACTGCTCGGCGCCCTGGCCGACGGTCGCCCGGCACCGGGTCTGGTGCGGGCGGATTGCGCTGACACGCCGAAGACTGCCTGGTTGTTCACGGGTCAGGGCAGCCAGTTCGCCGGCATGGCCCGGGAACTGTTCGAGACGGAGCCGGTGTTCGCCGAGATACTGACCCGGTGCGCCGCGGCGGTCGACGATGTGCTCGAAAAACCATTGCTCGACGTCATTTTCGATGCGGATGGCCCGGACGCCCAAGAAACCTTGCGGCAGACCGGCTATGCCCAGCCCGCCTTGTTCGCCGTGGAGATGGGCCTGGCCCGACTCTGGCAGTCGTGGGGCCTCGAACCCGACGTGGTACTGGGCCACAGCGTCGGGCAGTATTCGGCGGCCTGCGTCGCGGGCGTGTTCAGCCTCGAGGACGGAGCGTTGCTGCTCGCTGAGCGGGGCCGCCTGTTCGGTAGTTTGCCCGCGGGTGGCCGGATGGTCGCGGCGTTCGCCGCGGCCGAGCGGGTGGAGAGCCTCACCGACGAGTTCCCGAGTCTGTCGGTGGCCGCCTACAACGGCGCCAACACCGTGCTGTCGGGACCCGCGCAGGATCTTGAGCGGGCGGTGGCCGAGCTCTCGGCCGACGGCGTCCGGACTGAATGGCTGGACACCAGCCATGCCTTCCACTCGTCGCTGTTGGATCCCATCCTCGACGACTTCGAGTCGTATGCGAACCGGTTCGAGTTCGCGCCGCCCCAACGGACATTGGTGTGCAACCGCACCGGTGCGGCTGTCGGCTGGACCGCGAAGCTGGATGGCTCGTATTGGCGCCGTCATGCGCGTCAGCCGGTTGAGTTCGCCAAGAGTGTTGCGACTCTGGCCGAGCTGGGTTGCACCATGCTGCTGGAGGTCGGGCCCCAACCGGTGCTCACCGCGGCGGCCATGCGGGCATGGCCCGACCCGGCGGCCGCACCCCGGGCCATCGCGTCGTTGCGCCGAAATGCCGCCGATCACCGCCAGATCATGGAAGCTCTTGCCAGCGCCTACGTCGGCGGTCATCTGCCTGACTTCGGCGCGCTGCGGCAGGGTCCGACGCGCAAGGTCGACCTGCCCACCTATCCGTTCCAGCATCGCGAGTACTGGTTCCGCGAGAAGCGCGTCCAGCCCACCCAGCATTCCCAACAGACCGATGCCACGCGCACCGAAGCCGTGCGGCTCCTGGAGGACGGCCGCATCGACGAGCTCGCTGCGCTGCTCGACGGTTCGAGCAGCAACCAACAGACCATCGATGTGTTGAAACAGCTTGCCGCGCAACATAATCAGGAACGTAAAGCTCAATCCATCGCAGATGCCCGCTACGACATACGCTGGGAGAAATCCACCGTCAGGGTTTCCGATGCGGAAGCCTGCGAGGAATACGCCTGGCTCTTGATCGGCGACAATGCGGAGCTACTTCGACCGTTGGTCGACGCACTCACCGCACGCGGGCAACGGCACCAGATAGTCGGACTGCCGGCATCCGACGTCGACGAGGAACTCATCGAAGTCACGCTGCGCGCTGTGGCCGCAGACCAACCGAAGTTGCGTATCTTGCATCTCGCGGCCCTCGACGCCGACACCGCGCAATCGACGCAGTCGCTGGAGCGGATGCAGCACCAAGTCCTGGCCGGAACTCGGCGACTCTTCCGCGCCGCCGTCGCCAGTGAAGTCCCCCGTGCACCCATCTGGCTGATAACTCGTGGCGCACAGCGGGTCAGCAGCGCGGACGCCGTGTCACCGGCGCAGTCCTGCCTGTGGGGCTTCGGTCGCGCCGCCTCGCTCGAGCACCCACAACTGTGGGGCGGGCTGGCGGATCTGGCTTCAGACGACGCCGGCGAGTGGTCCCGGTTGATCGACCACGTGGTGGCGGCACCGCCCGGCGAAGACCAGGTCGCGCTGCGGGAGCAAGCGGTTTACGTTCCCCGGCTGACCCGGCGCGCGGGCCAACCGACCGCCACACCGCTGGCATTGCGTTCTGACGCAACGTATCTGGTGTCCGGCGGGCTGGGCGCGATCGGACTGGAAATCGCCGAGTATCTCGCCGCACACGGCGCCCGGCACCTGGTGCTGACCGGTCGGCGCTCCCCCAGCGATGCCGCGCAACAACGCATCGACGCGATACGTGAACAGTGGGATTGCGAACTCCGCGTAATCGCGGCCGACGTTGCCAATCCGGATGACGTCGCCCGCGTCTTGACCACCGTGCGCACGGAGCTACCGCCGCTGGCGGGCGTCGTGCACGCGGCAGGTGAGGTCGGCACCACGCCGCTGCGCTCCTTGGATGACGCCGAGGTGGATCGCGTTTTTGCCGGGAAGGTTTGGGGCGCTTGGTATTTGAGCGAGGCGACTGCGGACATCGACCTGGACTTCTTCCTCAGCACCTCCTCCATCTCCGCGGTATGGGGCAGCGCCGGCCAGACCGCATACAGCGCGGCCAACGCCTTCCTCGACGGGTTGGCCTGGCGGCAGCGCGCGCGGGGTATCAGCGGGACGAGCGTGAACTTCGGTCCGTGGTCGGCGGGCATGGCC
>DASTKA010000259.1:0-4838 GCA_035716165.1 Mycobacterium sp.
CGGGCGACAGCAGCGGCAGATCCACCCGGCTGGCGCGGGAATGTACGAAGGCGTCGTAGAGCGCCTCGACGGCCGGCGGCAACATGCCGGGGCGCGCCGGATCACCACCCCGCAACAGCCACAGCTCCTCTTGCTGACCGATGTGGGCCAAATCCCACACCAACGGGCTCATCAACGGGTCGTACTGCCGGCAGAGTTCGGCGTCGTCAAACTCGACCAGGCCCAACGTCCGCGCCCGCGTCCGCGCCAAATCGCTTGCGATCGCCTCTCGGCATGACGACCGCAAGCGCGGCGCAGCCGGGCGCAGCGGGTCGGAATCATCAGGAGACGCCGACCGCAAGCGCGGCGCAGCCGGGCGCAGCGGGTCGGCATCATCAGGTGACGTCACAGCTCCCCTTGCGCCAGTCGGCCCACCGTAGGCGCTAGGCCACGCTCGATCACCTGGTCGGCGAAATCGTCGCCGGGACAGCGACCCTGCTCGACCAAGCGGACCAGCCGCTGCATCGAATCACCAAGTTCTGCGGGCGCTTTCGCGGCGGCGACGGCCACGCATGCGTTGGCCGCCCTGTACAGCCGCCGGTCCCGCAGCCCAACTCGCGCCGCGGTGTCCCAGGCGGTGGAAACCGGTTCGACCGCCTCGGCCGCGACGTCCGCGGCCGCCGGATCATCAAGCAGAACCGCCAGCGTGAACGCCACCGCGGGCCACAACGCGTCCGGCACGCTGTCCAGATAGCGGATCTCCAGCCACTGCCTGGGCCGCACCGGCGGGAACAACGTCGTCAGGTGGTACTCCAGGTCGGCGACGCTGGGCCGGCGATCCGCGAGCAACACGCGCCCGTCGACCCAGTCGGCAAACGGCACCCAGTGCGTGACGGCCTCGGCGTCGGGGTTGTGCACCAGCATCACCGGGGCCTTGAGCGCATACCGGGCCCAATCGGTGCCCGGGTCGTCGCCGCTGGCACCCAGGATGGGTCCACAGCGCGCCGAGTCCATCCGGCCCCACACTCGCTGCCGGCTCGACACCCAGCCCGTGAATTCACCGACCAGCATCGGCGAGTTCGCCGTTATTGCGATCATGGTGGGCCCCAACGCATGTGCTAGACGCACCCGCGCAGCCCAGCCATCCCGCGGCCCCGCGTCCACGTTGACTTGGATCGAAGCGGTGGACGTCATCATCGCCGCTCCCGCTTCCCCGGACTGGCTGGTCGCGAAGAACCGTTCCATGGCGCGATACCGGGCGCCGGGGTTGATGCGCCTGGGCGGCCGCAGCGGGTCGGCGCCCAGGAAGACCAGGCCAAGCCCGGCCGCAGCAAACGCCGGCTGGAGCACGGCCTGGTCCCGGCGCATGGCGTCGATGGCGGGCACTACGCCGTCGGCCGGCGGCCCGGACAGTTCGACGGCGCCGCCCGGTTCCACGGTGATCCTGCTGCCCCCAGGCAGCGCCGGAAGCGCGTCGAGCACGGCGGCGATCTCGTCCCAGCCCGGCCTGCGGTGCGGGTCGGCCGGGTCGTGGCAATGGGCCTCCAGCTCCAAACCGACACGGCCCAGCGGGGCGTCCACCAGACATCCGTCGGCGATGTACTGCGCAACGGCCGCGGAGTCGGCCAGCTCGGCGATGTTGAGCTCTGGGGCAGCCTCGGCACCGGCCACCCGCGACTCCGACTGCGAAGCCGCGGCAGTGATCGGCGCGAACGTCATATCACGATCCCTTCGGGCCCGGGCGTCGGCTGAACGTGCACCTGCGGACCGCTCCCCTGCGCAGCTAATCGAACGATAATCGGCACTACCTCGTCTAGTGCTTCATCTATCAGATGGCCCCGACATATTCCCTTCTCCGCAGTTCGACGTTGCTTGGGACAGACGGTTACCCAATCGCTCGATTATTGACCCAACGCGTTCTGCATAGCCCCAGCCAGCACATTCACCGCAGGTCCGGCGTTCCCGGATTGGCACACTTTCGCTTGCAGCAACACGTTTTCGCGCAGCCTGGTTTGATTGAAGCACCGGCGATCGGTGCCGGCTTCCTGCTTCGTCCAGTTCTCATCGGCGGGGCCGGCCGGGCCGCCGTCGAACGACCACACCTGCGTGATGCCGTTGTCGAGGTGGAGCGCGGTCGTCTGTCCCGAACAGCCCACCGTGCGATCCACCACCCGATGAAAAGCCCGACCCGCGGCGTCGTTGGTGGCGAACACCCCGACGGCCTGTTTGACCAGATGGGTCTGGTCGGATGCCGACGTCTGGGTGAGGGCGCCGTTGAACGACGCCAAGTCGGGATCGTTGTACACCTCGGGCAGACCGATGTCGGCCCAGTTGTTGCACTCCGGCAGATCCACCCAGTCACCTTGCCCGGGCTGGGTGAACACCGACTCCCACCCCATGGGTCCGCCGACGATGTTGCCGACCGAGCCCCTGCCCAGCACGGCGTAGTTCACCACGCCGGGCTCCGACGGGTGAGCGGCCGCGACCGGAATTGCGGTTGCGCCCGTCAGAGCAAAACCGATGGCCATCGCCGCCCCGTGCAGCCGGGCAACCCGCACAACCCGCATGGTCATGCAGCGATCATGCCAGGCGCACCGGCGTGCGGTCAGCCCCCGTTGCCCCGGACGCCTTCCTCGACCTTCTTGCCGAGGTCGGGATCGACGTTGCGCCAGTACTCGAACACCCGGGACAGCACCGGCTCCTTCACGCCGTCGGAGACATGGCCAATGATGTTGTGCGCCAAACGTTCCCTGGCCGCATCATCGAGGACTTCGCGGACCATGGTGCCGGCCTGCCCCCAGTCGTCGTCCTCGGCGTGCAACGTGTACGCCGAGCGGACCATGTCGCCGTCGGCATGCCAGCGGATCTCGGCGGCGCGTGCCGGGTCGGCGTGCGGCCCACCGTAGGAGTTGGGCGCGTACACGGGGTCGGAGACGTTGTTGATCCGCATCACCCCGTCTTTGGAGTAGCTGTTCACCTCGACTTTGGGCGTGTTGACCGGGATCTGCCGGTAATTCGTCCCCAGTCGGGCGCGATGCGCGTCGGAATACGAGAAGCCCCGCGCCTGCAGCATCTTGTCCGGGCTCAAGCCGGTCCCGGGCACGGTGTTGTTCGGCTCGAATGCCGCTTGCTCCATCTCGGTGTGGTAGTCGGTGACGTTGCGGTTGAGCGTCATCCTGCCGACGTCGATCAACGGGTAGTCGCCGTGCGGCCACACCTTGGTCAGATCGAACGGATTGAAGCGGTAGTCCTTGGCTTCCTCGTACGGCATGATCTGCATCTTCAGCGTCCAGCTGGGGTGATCCCCGCGTTCGATCGACTCGAAGAGGTCGCGCTGGTGGTAGTCGCCGTCCTCGCCGGCCAACCGGTCCGCGTCCTCCTGGGTCAGGAATTCGATGCCCTGATCGGTGATGAAGTGGTACTTCACCCAGAAGATCTCACCGGCCGCGTTGATCCAGCTGTAGGTGTGGCTGCTGTAGCCGTTCATGTTCCGCCACGTCTTGGGGATGCCCCGGTCGCCCATCAGCCACGTCACCTGATGCGCCGACTCCGGGGAAAGAGTCCAGAAGTCCCACTGCATGTTGTGGTCACGAACGTTGCTCGCCTGCAAGCGCTTCTGCGACCGGATGAAGTGCTGGAACTTCAACGGGTCGCGCATGAAGAAGACCGGGGTGTTGTTGCCGACGAGATCGAAATTGCCTTCGCTCGTGTAGAACTTCAGCGCGAAGCCACGCGGGTCGCGCCACGTGTCTGGGCTGCCGCGCTCGCCGGCCACCGTGGAAAACCTGGCCAGCATGTCGGTTTTCGTGCCGGGCTGGAACACCGCGGCCCTGGTGTACTGGCTGACATCATTGGTCACCTCGAAATGACCAAACGCGCCACCACCTTTGGCGTGCGGCTGACGCTCCGGGATACGCTCCCGGTTGAACATCGCCATCTGTTCGATCAGGTAGTGGTCCTGCAACAGAATCGGGCCGTCTGGACCGACCGTCAACGACTGATCGTCGCTCGGCGCGGCGATGCCGGCGTCATTGGTCGTGAAACGCTCCGTCATTACGCTCTCTCCTCGCCACCAGGCTGAAGGCCGCAGTCCCTGGGCCACAGCACCGCACCGAATCCGCTTCAACAACAAGCGATTTCACTACCGCGGTGACCGCCCGGCTCTTCCGGCCTTAGTCGAGTATTCCCTCATCTTGATCTGGTCAGATGCGGGCAATGTCGATCGGTTGCCCACCAGGGGTTAGTACCCATTTCGGGCCTGGCTTAACGGCGTGACTTGAGGGGCGCCGTCAAGGGCGCGACTCGAGGAACGCGGTCAAGGGCGTGGGCCGGGCGCAGCGGGGGCCGGGCCGGCACCCGGGGATTGCCCCGGGCCGCTGACACCCGGTCCGGCCGCCGGTCCGCCGGGACCGCCCGGGCCGCCGGGGGGCATCGGGACGATCAAGCCGGGACCGCCGGGGCCAGATCCCCCTGGCGCGTTGCCGGGTCCCGGACCACCGGGTCCGCCGTACCACGGTCCGTAGCCGCCGCCGGGGCTGCCGTACTGCCCAGGCCCTGGACCACCTGGTCCCCAGGGGCCATTGCCCGGCCCCGGGCCGCCGGGTTGGAACATGCCGTGGTGATGGTGGTGGCTGTAGTAGTTGTGTTTCCAAATGAAGGCACCGACGAAGAACGCCGACGTGAGGATGAAGACCACGCCCGCGACGATGACCACCCACGCCGCCGCCGTATAGAGCCTGGGCGGCTTCACCCGGTGCGGAGGGGTGGTTGGCGCAGCGGCTGATGCGGCCGGCGTCGGCTCGGTGGTCGGCTCAACTCGTCGTTCGGGTGTCTCGCTCATGCCTTGCCATATTGCCCCG
>DASTKA010000260.1:0-2979 GCA_035716165.1 Mycobacterium sp.
CCTGGCGTCCAAGTCGCCGACGCTGGCGAAGCCGGCGTACAACGGCCTGGGTGCCGTCCAGCGGGTCGCCCGCGAACGCCGGGCTTCGGCGCAGGTCAAGACGGGACGGGGATAGCGCATGACTTCCTCCAAAGCCTCCAAAGACGCAACCGAAATCACCGAAGCCTCCGAGGGCGCCACCGAGTTGACCGACAGTTCGACCGGCCTACCGCGCCACGGCTTCCTGTCGCGCCTGTACACCGGCACCGGCGCCTTCGAGGTGGTCGGACGGCGCCGGTTGTGGTTCGGCATCAGCGGCGCGATCGTCGCCGTCGCCATCCTGTCCATCGTGCTGCGGGGCTTCACCTTCGGCATCGACTTCAAGGGCGGCACGACGGTGTCGATGCCCGCGGCGGGGAAGACGGGCACCGTGCAGACCTCGCAGGTCTCGGAGGTGTTCCGCAAGACAATTGGCAAGGATCCGGAGACGGTGGTGATCGTCGGCAACGGCGCGGGGGCCACCGTACAGATCCGCTCGGAGACGCTCACCAACGACGAGACGACGAAGCTGCGCAACGCCCTGTTCGACGCCTTCGGACCCAAGGGCGCGGACGGCAAGCCCAGCAAGCAGGCCATCAGCGACTCCGCGGTCTCGGAGACCTGGGGTGACCAGATCACCGACAAGGCGCTGATCGCGCTCGCCGTCTTCCTGGTGCTGGTCGGCGTCTACATCATGGTGCGCTACGAGCGGTACATGGCCCTCTCCGCGCTGACGACCATGGTTTTCGACCTGAGCGTCACCGCGGGCGTGTACTCGCTGGTGGGTTTCGAGGTCACGCCGGCGACCGTCATCGGGCTGCTGACGATCCTCGGGTTCTCCCTCTACGACACCGTCATCGTGTTCGACAAGGTCGAGGAGAACACCCACGGCTTCCAGCACACCACCCGGCGCACCTTCGCCGAGCAGGCCAACCTGGCGATCAACCAGACGTTCATGCGTTCCATCAACACCAGCCTGATCAGCGTGCTGCCGGTGCTGGCGCTGATGGTCGTGGCGGTGTGGCTGCTGGGCGTCGGCACGCTGAAGGATCTGGCGCTGGTGCAGCTGGTCGGCATCCTGGTCGGCACCTACTCGTCGATCTTCTTCGCCACGCCGCTGCTGGTCACGCTGCGCGAGCGCACCGAGCTGGTGCGCACCCACACCCGGCGCGTGATGCGGCGACGCGGCGCCGGGTCGCGCCCGGCCGCCGATACCGCCGCCGGCGAAGACGACGCCGACAATGCCGAGGAAGCGGAGGAAACGGCGGCCGCGGCCGAGCCGTCCAAGCCCGCGCCGAGCAAGCCGGCACCGGGCGCCCGCCCGGTGCGGCCGACCGGGACCCGGCGTCCCACCGGTAAGCGGAACGTCGGCCGGCGGTAGTCGGCATGGCCACCAGGTACCGGGGAACTGGGGCCGGCCGTGGCGTGCTGATCGGCCGTCGGGCTTCGGCGGGGTGGATCGGTGCCGGATTGGCCGTGATGCTGGCGGCGGGTTTCACGCTGAGCGCCTGCGCGGGGAGCGCCGCCGCCCAGATCGACTACGTGGTCGACGGCCCACTGTCCACCTACAACACCAACACCGTCGCCGGCGCCGCATCGGCGGGAGCGCAGGCCTTCGCCCGCACGCTCACCGGCTTCAGCTATCACGGCCCGGACGGGCAGATCGTGGCCGACCGTGACTTCGGCACCGTTTCGGTGGTCGGCGGCACACCGCTGGTGCTGGACTACCAGATCGCCGACAACGCCGTCTACTCCGACGGTAAGCCGGTGACCTGCGACGACATCGTGCTGGCCTGGGCGGCGCAGTCCGGGAAGTTTCCCGACTTCCACGCCGCCACCCAGGCCGGCTACGTCGACATCGCCAACGTCGAATGCATGCCCGGGCAGAAGAAGGCCCGCGTGTCGTTCAACCCGGACCGCGGCGTCGTCGACTACAACCAGCTGTTCACCGCGACCTCGCTGATGCCGTCGCATGTGATCGCCGACCAACTCAACGTCGATGTGACCGCGGCCCTGCTCAGCAACAACGGGCAACTGGTGGCCCAGATCGCGAAGCTGTGGAACACCATCTGGGACCTCAAACCGGGGGTCGACCTCAAGCGGTTCCCGTCGTCGGGGCCGTACAAGATCGAATCCATCCTGAACGGCGGCGCGGTGGTGCTCGCCGCCAACGACCGGTGGTGGGGGCCCAAGCCCATCACCAAGCGGGTCACCGTGTGGTCGCAGGGGCCCGACATCCAGGATCGGGTGAACGGCCGCAACGTCGACGTGGTCGACGTCGCTGCGGGTTCGTCGGGCGCCCTGACCACGCCGGATAACTACGAGCGCTCCGATGGGCCGTCGAGTGGCATCGAGCAACTCATCTTCGCCCCCAAGGGGCCGCTGGCGGCGCCGAAGGCGCGGCGCGCGGTCGCGCTGTGCACGCCGCGCGACACGCTGGCCAAGGACGCGGGGACACCGATCGCCAACTCGCGCCTGGACCCGGCCACGGACGACGCCGTGTCGGCCGCCGAGGGCGCGGCCGAAGCCGACCCATTCAAGAAGGCCGATCCGGTCGCCGCGCGCAACGCCCTGGGCGGCGCACCGATGACGGTGCGGATCGGCTACCAGGGGCCGAACGCGCGGCTCGCGGTCAACGTCGGCGTCATCACCAAAGCGTGCGCCGCGGCAGGCATCACGGTCACCGGCGTCATCCTGGACAGCTCGGGGCCGCAGGCGTTGCGGGACGGAAAGATCGACGCGTTGCTGGCCAGCACCGGCGGGGCCACCGGCAGCGGGTCGACGGGATCATCGGCGCTGGATGCCTACGCCCTGCACACGGGCAACGGCAACAACCTGTCCGGATACAGCAATCCCCAGGTCGACAACGCAATCGGCGCGCTGGCG
Source organism: Mycobacterium sp. (assembly GCA_035716165.1). Taxonomy (GTDB): domain Bacteria; phylum Actinomycetota; class Actinomycetes; order Mycobacteriales; family Mycobacteriaceae; genus Mycobacterium. The sequence continues at coordinate 2,905 of DASTKA010000260.1, forward strand.
GTCTCGGCCGACACCGCCGAGCGTGCCAGGCTCCTGACCGAGACCGCGCCGGTACTGTGGGGCGATATGCCCACC
>DASTKA010000261.1:0-2824 GCA_035716165.1 Mycobacterium sp.
CTGGGCGGCCAGGCCCGCAGGCTGCGTTTTGCCAAGACCCCGCCCACCGTGATCATGCTGGCTGGGCTGCAGGGAGCGGGTAAGACCTCGGTCGCGGCCAAGCTGGGGCGCTGGCTGAAGGAGCAGGGCAACACGCCGTTGCTGGTGGCCGCGGACCTACAGCGGCCGAACGCGGTCCAGCAGCTGCAGGTGCTCGGCGAGCAGGCCGGGGTCCCGGTGTACGCGCCCGAACCCGGCAACGGCGTCGGCGACCCGGTGGTCGTGGCCCGCCAGTCCATCGACGAGGCCAAGCACCGGCTGCACAACGTGGTCGTGATAGACACCGCCGGCCGGCTGGGCATCGACCAGCAGATGATGGCGCAGGCAGCGGCCATCGCCGATGCCACCGACCCGGACGAGATCCTGTTCGTGGTCGACGCCATGATCGGTCAGGACGCCGTCACCACCGCGGAGGCGTTCCGCGACGGCGTCGGCTTCAGCGGTGTCGTGCTGACCAAGCTCGACGGTGACGCCCGCGGTGGCGCGGCGCTCTCGGTCCGCGAGGTGACCGGTGTGCCAATCCTTTTCGCCTCCACCGGCGAGAAGCTGGAGGACTTCGACGTCTTCCACCCCGACCGGATGTCCAGCCGCATCCTGGGCATGGGCGACGTGCTGAGCCTCATCGAGCAGGCCGAGCAGGTCTTCGACGCCGAGCAGGCCGAGGCCGCCGCCGTCAAGATCGGCACCGGCGAGCTCACGCTCGAGGACTTCCTGGAACAGATGCTGACCATCCGCAAGATGGGCCCGATCGGCAACCTGCTGGGCATGCTGCCCGGCGCCGGGCAGATGAAGGACGCGCTGGCCCAGGTCGATGACCGCCAGCTCGACCGCCTGCAGGCCATCATCCGCGGGATGACCCCCGCCGAGCGCGCCGATCCGAAGATCATCAACGCGTCGCGGCGGTTGCGGATCGCCAACGGGTCGGGCGTCACGGTGTCCGAGGTCAACCAGCTGGTCGACCGCTTCTTCGAGGCCCGCAAGATGATGTCGTCCATGCTCGGCGGCATGGGCATTCCCGGTATCGGCCGCAAGTCGGCGACCCGAAAGTCCAAAGCCGGCAAGGGCAAGGCGGGCAAGAAGGGCAAGAAGGGGGGTCGTGGCCCGACACCGCCGAAGGCCCGCAACCCCCTGGGCGCCGGGATGCCGGGCATGCCCGGCGGCTTCCCGGACCTGTCCCAGATGCCCGAAGGTCTCAACGAGCTGCCGCCCGGGCTGGCCGACTTCGACCTGTCCAAGCTGAAGTTCCCGGGCAACAAGTAGCTGCGGTGCGCATGCACGTGCGGGGCGTAAGCCTGCCCGACGACACCGAGATCGAACTGTGGATCGTCGACGGCCGCATCAGCGCCGAGCCCGTCGCCGGCGCCGACACCGTCTTCGACGGCGGCTGGATCTTGCCGGGGCTGGTCGACGCCCACTGCCACGTCGGCCTCGGTGATCACGGCGAGATCCCGCTGGACGACGCGATCGCCCAGGCCGAGATCGAACGCGACGTCGGCGCACTGCTGCTGCGGGACTGCGGTTCGCCCACCGACACCCGCAGCCTCGACGACCGCGAAGATCTGCCCCGCATCATCCGCGCGGGAAAGCATCTGGCCAGGCCGAAGCGGTACGCGGCGGGCTTCTCGCGCGAGCTGGAAGACGAATGGCAACTGCCGGAGGCGGTGGCCCAGGAGGCCAAGCGCGGCGACGGCTGGATCAAGCTGGTCGGCGACTGGATCGACCGCGGCGTCGGCGATCTGGCCCCGCTGTGGTCCGACGAGGTGCTCAAGGCCGCCATCGACACCGCCCACGCCCACGGCGCCCGGGTCACCGCCCACGTCTTCAGTGACGACGCGATGCCCGGGTTGATCAACGCGGGCATCGACTGCATCGAACACGGCACGGGCGTCACCGACGACACCATCGAGCTGATGGTCGAGCGCGGCACGGTCCTGGTCCCGACGCTGGTCAACATCGTGGAGAACTTCCCGGGGATCGCCGCTGCCGCCGCGAAGTATCCCGCGTATGCCGCTCACATGCGTGACCTGCACGACCGGGGCCCGTCGCGGATCGCCGCGGCCCGCGAGGCGGGCGTGCCGATCTACGCCGGCAGCGACGCGGGCACCATGGTGGCGCCCGGGCGCATCGCCGACGAGGTCGAGGCGCTCAAGAGCATCGGCATGACCCCGACCGAGGCGCTGGGCGCGGCGTGCTGGGACGCGCGTCGCTGGCTCGGCCGCCCCGGACTCGATCACGGCGCCTCGGCGGACCTGGTCTGCTACTCGCGCGACCCCCGGTCGGGTTCAGCCGTGCTGAATCAGCCCGATTTGGTGATACTGCGCGGCAAGACGTTTCGTCCGGCCGCTTAGCCGCGCGGCGCGGGGGCGGATACGATCGCCGAATGTCGTTGCCCAGCGGCGCGAGCTTTGCCGGCTACATCGTGTCGCGAGGGCTGGGTTCAGGAGTGACGGGTGAGGTCTACCTCGTCAAGGATCCCCAGTCGGCGCGCCGGCAGGCGTTGAAGGTGCTGTCCCGCGAACTGTCGGCGGACGCCGACTTCACGGCGCGGTTCCGGAAGGAAACCCCGATCGTCGTCAACCTGCACTACCGCCACATCGTCGAGGTGCACGAGCGCGGCCAGTTCGACGGCCAGCTCTACATCGCCATGGAATACATCGAAGGCACCAGCGCCGCCCAGCTCGTGACCGACCGGTTCCCGGCCGTTTCACCGGCCGTCGAGGTGATGGGCATCCTCACCGCGATCGCCGGCGCCCTCGACTACGCCCACCTGCGCGGGCTGACGCAT
>DASTKA010000262.1:0-5224 GCA_035716165.1 Mycobacterium sp.
ATCGGGTCGAAGGTCACCATGAAGTACCCGGCGGTCTGGATGACCGGCGAGCACGCCAAGGGCGAGGTGCTCTCGGTCGCCTTCGCCGGCGAGGACCAGCACCAGGACACCGGCGCGAAGATGCTGCACCTGGCGCCGAACACGTCGAGCAACATCGTGTCCAAGTCCGTGGCCCGCGGCGGCGGCCGCACCTCCTACCGCGGCCTGGTGCAGGTGAACAAGGGCGCGCACGGATCGCGCTCCAGCGTGAAATGCGATGCGCTGCTGGTCGATACGATCAGCCGCAGCGACACCTACCCCTACGTCGACATCCGCGAGGACGACGTCACCATGGGCCACGAGGCCACCGTGTCCAAGGTCAGCGAGAACCAGTTGTTCTACCTGATGAGCCGCGGCCTGACCGAGGACGAGGCCATGGCCATGGTGGTGCGCGGCTTCGTCGAGCCGATCGCCAAAGAGCTGCCGATGGAATACGCGCTGGAGCTCAACCGGCTGATCGAGTTGCAGATGGAAGGTGCGGTCGGCTAGTGACGGGATTGACCGAGGCGGTTGAGGGTTCGGCCCTCGCCGCTGCCAACAAGGGCGAGTTGTTCGCCTCGTTCGACGTGGACGCGTTCGAGGTCCCGCACGGCCGCGACGAAATCTGGCGGTTCACCCCGCTGCGCCGGCTGCGTGGCCTGCACGACGGCTCGGCGCGCGCCACCGGCAAAGTCGAGATCAGCGTCGCCGAGCAACCCGGCCTGCGGGTCGAGACCGCGCGCCGCGGCGACGAGCGGCTCGGTGAGGGCGGTATACCGACCGACCGCGTTGCCGCGCAAGCATTTTCGTCGTTCAACTCCGCGACCCTGATCACGGTCGAGCGCGATACCCGCATCGCCGAGCCGATCGGTGTCACCGTCACCGGCCCCGGCGAGGGCGCGGTGGCCTACGGGCACCTGCAGGTGCGGGTCTCCGAGCTCGCCGAGGCCGTCGTCGTCATCGACCACCGGGGCAGCGGAACATTGGCCGACAACGTCGAATTCGTCGTCGACGACGCCGCCCGGCTCACCGTGGTGTGGCTCGCCGACTGGGCCGACGACGCGGTGCACGTCAGCATGCACCACGCCAAGCTGGGCAAGGACGCGGTGCTGCGCCACGTCGCCGTCACGCTCGGCGGCGAGGTGGTGCGGATGACGGCCAACGTGCGGTATACCGCCCCGGGCGGGGACGCCGAGCTGCTGGGTCTGTACTTCGCCGACGACGGGCAGCACCTGGAGTCGCGGCTGCTGGTGGACCACGCCCAACCCGACTGCAAGTCGAATGTGCTGTACAAGGGTGCGCTGCAAGGCGATCCGGGCTCCGCGCTGCCCGACTCGCACACCGTCTGGATCGGCGACGTGTTGATCCGTGCCGAAGCCACCGGCACCGACACCTTCGAGGTGAACCGCAACCTGGTGCTCACCGACGGGGCGCGCGCCGACTCGGTGCCCAACCTGGAGATCGAAACGGGTGAGATCGTCGGCGCCGGGCACGCCAGTGCCACCGGCCGTTTCGACGACGAGCAACTGTTCTACCTACGCTCCCGAGGCATCCCCGAGGAGCAGGCGCGCCGCCTGGTGATCCGCGGCTTCTTCGCCGAAATCATCTCCAAGATCGCGGTGCCCGAGATACGGGAACGCCTGACCGCAGCCATCGAACACGAACTGGCCTTAACGGAAAAGACGGAAACAACAGCCTCATGACCACTCTGGAAATCAAAGACCTGCACGTCAGCGTCGTGAACCCGAACGCCGCCGAGTCCGAGCGCGAGATCCCCATCCTCAAGGGCGTCGACCTGACCGTGAAATCCGGTGAGACACATGCCTTGATGGGACCCAACGGTTCGGGCAAGTCGACGCTGTCGTACGCCATCGCCGGTCACCCCAAGTACACCGTGACCTCGGGCTCCATCACGCTGGACGGCGAGGACGTGCTGGCGATGAGCATCGACGAGCGCGCGCGGGCCGGAATCTTCTTGGCCATGCAGTACCCCGTCGAGGTGCCCGGCGTCTCGGTGTCGAACTTCCTGCGCTCCGCGGCGACCGCCGTGCGCGGCGAAGCCCCGAAATTGCGGCACTGGGTCAAAGAGGTCAAGGGGGCGATGGGCTCGCTGGAGATCGACCCGGCGTTCGCCGAGCGCAGCGTCAACGAGGGTTTCTCCGGCGGTGAGAAGAAGCGCCACGAGATCCTGCAGCTGGAACTGCTCAAGCCCAAGATCGCCATCCTCGACGAGACCGACTCCGGGCTCGACGTGGACGCGCTGCGCGTGGTCAGCGAGGGCGTGAACCGCTACGCCGAGGCCGAGCACGGCGGCGTCCTGCTGATCACGCACTACACCCGCATCCTGCGCTACATCCACCCCGAATACGTGCACGTGTTCGTCGGCGGGCGCATCGCCGAATCCGGCGGTCCCGAGCTGGCCGACGAACTCGAGCAGAACGGCTACGTGCGCTTCACGCAGACGGCAGCCACGGGGGCCTAAAAATGGCGGCCTCCGTGAATCCACTGGACGTCGCGGCCGTCCGTGCCGATTTCCCGATCCTCAAGCGCGTCATGCGCAGCGGAAAGCCGTTGGCATACCTGGATTCCGGTGCGACATCGCAGCGGCCGCTGCAGGTGCTCGACGCCGAGCGTGAGTTCCTGCTGACCTCCAACGGCGCCGTGCACCGCGGTGCGCACCAGCTGATGGAGGAGGCCACCGACGCCTACGAGCAGGGCCGTGCCGACATCGCCGCGTTCGTGGGTGCCGACGCGCAAGAGCTGGTGTTCACCAAGAACGCCACCGAGGCGCTCAACCTGGTGTCATATGTGCTGGGGGACAACCGATCCGAGCGCGCCGTCGGACCGGGCGACGTCATCGTCACCACCGAGCTCGAGCACCACGCCAATCTGGTTCCGTGGCAAGAACTTTGCCGGCGCACCGGGGCGACGTTGCGCTGGTATGGCGTCACGGACGACGGGCGCATCGACCTTGACTCGCTGGAGCTCGACGAACGCGTCAAAGTCGTCGCCTTCACCCATCATTCGAATGTGACCGGCGCGGTGGCCCCGGTGGCCGAACTGGTCAGCCGGGCGCGCGCCGTGGGCGCGCTGACCGTGCTGGACGCCTGCCAGTCGGTGCCGCACCAGCCCGTCGACTTCCACGCGCTTGACGTGGACTTCGCCGCGTTCTCGGGACACAAGATGCTGGGCCCCAACGGTATCGGTGTGTTGTACGGACGCCGCGAGGTGTTGTCGGCGCTGCCGCCGTTTTTGACCGGCGGCTCGATGATCGAGTCGGTGTCCATGGAGGCGTCCACCTATGCACCCGTGCCGCAGCGATTCGAGGCCGGCACTCCGATGACGTCGCAGGTGGTCGGACTGGGTGCGGCCACCCGCTATCTCGGCGCCGTCGGCATGGAGGCCGTGCGGGCCCACGAGCACCAGCTGGTCGCCGCGACCATCGATGGCCTGTCCGGTATCGATGCCGTGCGCATCATCGGGCCGGCGACCATGGAGAACCGCGCCTCGCCGGTGTCATTCGTGGTAGACGGCGTGCATGCGCACGACGTCGGGCAGGTGCTCGACGACGAGGGCGTCGCGGTGCGAGTGGGTCATCACTGCGCGATGCCGCTGCACCGCCGGTTCGGGGTTGCCGCCACCGCCAGGGCGTCCTTCGGGGTGTACAACACCGCCGAGGAGGTCGAGCGATTGGTCACCGGCGTGCGCCGCGCTCTGGATTTCTTCGTCGGCGATCGCAAGCGCGGCGAAGCCGGGCGCAGCGGGTCGCCGCCATGGGTTGGGAGAGGCTGACATTGCGTCTCGAGCAGATGTATCAGGACGTGATCCTGGACCACTACAAGCACCCGCAGCACCGCGGGCTGCGGGAGCCGTTCGGCGCCGAGGTCTTTCACGTCAACCCCGTCTGCGGTGACGAGGTCACCCTGCGGGTCGCCCTGTCCGAGGACGGCGAGACCGTGGCCGATGTGTCCTATGACGGGCAGGGCTGCTCGATCAGCCAGGCGGCGACGTCGGTGCTCACCCAGCAGGTGATCGGCCAGAGCGTCGGCGAGGCGCTCAAGACCATCACCGCGTTCACCGAGATGGTGTCCTCGCGTGGCACCGTCGAGGGTGACGAGGACGTGCTGGGCGACGGGATCGCGTTCGCCGGGGTGGCCAAGTACCCGGCACGGGTGAAATGCGCGCTGTTGGGGTGGATGGCGTTCAAAGATGCTCTGGCCAAAGCGGCTTCAGACTTTCAGGAGGTTACAGATGAGCGAAACCACCGCGCAGGGTGAGGAGTTCCTTGCCGACCTCGAGGAGGCGATGCGTGACGTCGTCGACCCCGAACTCGGCATCAACGTCGTCGACCTGGGCCTCGTCTACGGGCTGAACGTCGAAGACGGCGACGAGGGAACGGTCGCCCTGATCGACATGACGTTGACGTCGGCGGCCTGCCCCTTGACCGATGTCATCGAAGACCAGTCACGCAGCGCGCTGGTGGGCGCCGGCCTGGTCGACGACCTGCGGATCAACTGGGTGTGGAACCCGCCGTGGGGTCCGGACAAGATCACCGAGGACGGCCGCGAGCAACTGCGCGCGCTCGGTTTCACCGTCTGAGTCAGGCTTTCCGAGCCAGTCGCTCGACCCGCGCCGCTAGATGTGGATGTGCGGCAGGTGGGGCAGGTGCAGGTGCGGGCGCGGGCTCCCCATCGGCGGGCACGTCTCCACGCTGATCATCGTCGCGTGCAGCACTCCGCCGTCTTGATTTCCTTGCGCTCCAATGCATTTGCCGTTCGTGATCGCCTGGGCGTCCGTCGGCGTCTGCCGCTGATATGAGGTCGAGTCGTCGACAGTGACGTTGGTGGAAGCCCCTGGGCCGCCGGGGCCCATACCGTTGACGGCGATGGTGTTGCCCGACACCGACGCGACCGTGCCGTAGAACCCCGCGGGCGGCGGGCACTTGCCGTCCGCCGACGGGGTGACCATCACCGTCTGCGCGGTGATCGCTCCGGGGGGCGGCGCGCTCTGCGGGGTGGCTTTGACGTTCACGCAACTGCCGGGCGTCACATCGGCCAGCTTGGCTGGGGTGACGTCGGCGACGCGCGTCTCGGGTGTGTAGTCCACCGTCGCCGAGCCGGTCCTCGTCCGAAGCGCCACCGAGCCACCCGAATTCGACTGCACCATGCCCTCGACGTAGTCCTTGCCGATCGGCGGTGGGGCCGGG
>DASTKA010000263.1:0-2520 GCA_035716165.1 Mycobacterium sp.
TTTGGTTGATTCTCGGGGTTGACTGGTTCAGGCCGCGTGTGCGGTCTTGTTAATGGTCTCAAACTCGATCGGGGTCAGGCGTCCGAGGCGTTGTTGGCGTCGGCGGCGGTGGTAGGTGCGTTCGATCCAGGTGACGATCGCGATGCGCAGCTGCTCTCGGGTGTCCCACCGGCGGCGGTCGAGCACGTTCTTCTGCAGCAGGCTGAAGAAGCTCTCCATGGCGGCATTGTCGCCGGCGGCCCCGACGCGTCCCATGGACCCGACCATTCCGTTGCGGTGCAAGGCGTGGACAAATTTCCGGCTGCGAAATTGACTGCCCCGGTGTGTGTGAAGGATGCACCCGGCGACATCGCCACGGCGGGCAACGGCACTATTGAGCGCGGTGGTCGCCAACCGGGACTTCATCCGGGAATCGATCGAGTAGCCCACGATGCGGTTGGAGAACACGTCCTTGATCGCACACAGGTAGAGCTTGCCTTCACCGGTGCGATGCTCAGTAATATCGCTGAGCCACAACTGATTTAATGCCTCTGCGGTGAAGGTGCGCTCGACAAGATCGTCGTGCACCGGCGGCCCGACCTTGCCGCTTTTGCCACGCTTCTTGCCGAACACGCTCCACCACTTGTTGTCCGCGCAGATCCGCCACCCGGTCCGTTCGGCCATCGGCTCACCGGCATCGCAGGCCTCTTCGACCAGGTATCGGTAGCCGAACTCGGGGTCCTCGTGGTGGGCGTCGAACAAGGCGTTGGCGCGGTAGGCCTCGACGATCTCGGCGTCGGTGACGGGGTTGGCCCGCCAGCGATAGTAGGGCTGGCGGGCGAGCTTGAGGACCCGGCACGTCACCGCGACGGGAATCCCGTCGGCGGCGAGCTCACTCACGAGCGGGTAGAGCCTTTTCCCGGCAGATTGGCCTGCGACAGATACGCCGCAGCCCGACGCAGGACTTCGTTCTCCTGCTCCAACAGGCGATTTCGGCGGCGCAGCTCCCGCAACTCCGCAGAATCGCTGGCGCTCCTGCCGGGCTTGGTGCCCTCATCGATGTCGGCTTGGCGCATCCACTTGGTCAGCGTCATCGGGTGGACACCGAAATCAGTGGCGATCTGCTCGATCGTCACACCGTCGTCACGGTTGCGAGCAACCCGCACGACGTCGTCGCGGAACTCACGGGGGTAAGGCCTGGGCACAAGGACATCCTTCCGGCCCGCCCACGCTGGGCAGGCCAGGTCACAGGTGTCACCTATTCGTGCAGCAGACCTTAACTACGCCGCGTTCCGTGGTCATTGCTGGACATGGTTGCTCGATTCAGTGCATTGTCTGGCGGGTTGGCCAAGTGACGTTTGTTTTCTCTTGGCAAGAAGGGCTAGGGGCCCTCGACTCCGAGTAGGCTCCCCGCTCCCGGGGATAAGACCACCCCCTGCCCGCTGCGTCGTCGCAGATCAGATGCCCTCGCGTTCAGGCTAGCCTGCGGTGTGGCTGGGTCTAGGACAGTCCTGCCCCCCGGGCTCGTCCGGATGGTCGTTTGCCGAGACTTGCCAAGCCCTACCGATCAGCGAACTTGGAGGGTGTGCGAGCTTCCTGATAGCAGGCTGACGCCACCAAAGCCACGCCGAGCAAAATAAGCAGCGGCACGAATACGACTGGGTACGTGGCGACCGCGGCGAAGGCGATAATCGTGCCCGGCACCGTCAACACCATCGCCACCGTCCGATGCCCGTCGCTTAGGCTGACGATCCTCGCCGGCGACCCGAACGCCGCTGCGGCACGCGGATGCCGCTCCAACCAACTTCCAAATGAGTAGCGACTTTCGAGGCCGCAGACCATGCAGGTGCGTCCGTACGAGTAGCGGGTTTCAAGCCCGCAACGCATGCAGCTGTGCGTCACCATCCGGTTATGATCTCACCGCCGCCGAACGACCCACGCGTCGTTCGCAGCACAATTAGATTACGAAGCCGCGTCGTCGAATCCAATCGTCAGGTCTTGCCGGTGACGGGTTCGACCCAGCTGGACCGTTCCCATTCCTCGGCCACGTTCTCGGGGACGGTGAACGTGTCGCCATCAATGTGCGGATTGCCTTCGTGCACAACGCGGAATAGTGCTCTCACGCGGACCTTGACGGTTTTCTCGCGCACTGTTCTGTCCTCCAAGATCACGAGGTTGCCAGGTTGGTCACGACACAGATGGCAGCCGGCCGCGGCACGCTCAGCGAGATACGTTCCTCAGCCCGCCAGCTGTACTGGTTGGTGCGCCATAGATCAGCACCCGCGTCGGTGGTGCCGCCGTACGGGTTGTACATCAGCTCGAGCCCCATCCTGATCCAGCCCACGACTGCACCGGCGTTGATTGACAACACAATCGCTGTCCCGTCTGGCACCTGCGTTGAAGTTACGGTCCGTACCCCGAACACATGTTGATGGCGCCAGGGCCGCGCACAATGTCGAAAACGTAAGCGCCAGTGGTTGTCTTGGTGCGTAGCGCCGCCGCAGCCGTGGCCGGGGATGTCAGCCTGCCGTAGAGCACTGC
>DASTKA010000264.1:0-6295 GCA_035716165.1 Mycobacterium sp.
CCTGGTCGAGCTTGGGTGGCTCGGCCTGCACGTCGACGAGGAGTACGGCGGCTCGGGCTATGGGCTGCCCGAACTCGTCGTGGTGATCGAAGAACTCGGCCGCACGGTAGCGCCGGGACCTTTCGTACCCACCGTGATCGCGTCCGCGGTGATCGCCAAAGACGGTACGCCCGAACAGAAATCGGGGCTGCTGGCCGGCCTGATCGATGGGACCGTCACCGCGGGCATCGGGCTGGACAGCCAGGTACGCGTGGCCGACGGCGTGGCCGACGGTGAGGCCGGCATCGTGCTGGGCGCCGGGCTGGCCGAGCTGTTGCTGATCGCCGCCGGCGACGACGTGCTGGTACTTGACCGCGGCCGCGACGGTGTCTCGGTCGAGGTGCCGGACAACTTCGATCCGACGCGCCGATCCGGACGCGTCCGCCTGCGCAACGTGCGGGTGTCCGACGACGACATCTTGGCGGGGGCGCGCCAATCGGCGCTGGCCCGCGCCCGCGCGTTACTGGCCGCCGAGGCGGTGGGTGGGGCGTCGGACTGCGTCGACTCCGCCGTCGACTACGCCAAGGTGCGCCAGCAGTTCGGCCGAACCATCGCCACTTTCCAAGCGGTCAAGCATCACTGCGCCAACATGCTGGTCGGCGCGGAATCCGGCGTCGCCGCAGTGTGGGACGCGGCCCGCGCGGCGTCCGAGGACGAGGAGCAGTTCCGCCTGGTCGCCGCGGTGGCCGCGGCGCTGGCCTTGCCCGCCTATGTCCGCAATGCCGAGCTCAACATCCAGGTGCACGGCGGCATCGGCTTCACCTGGGAACACGACGCGCATCTACATCTGCGCCGGGCGGTGGTGAGCGCGGCGCTGTTCGGGGGCGACGGCCCGGCCGCCGACGTCTTCGAGCGCACCGCCGCCGGCGCCGTCCGCGAGAACAGCCTCGACCTGCCGCCGGAAGCCGAGGAACTGCGCGCCGGCATCCGTGCCGACGCCACCGAGATCGCCGCGTTGAGCAAAGAGGCGCAGCGCGACAAGCTGATCGAGACCGGCTACGTGATGCCGCACTGGCCCAAGCCGTGGGGGCGGGCGGCCGACGCGGTGGCGCAGCTGGTGATCGACGAGGAGTTCCGTGCGGCCGGCATCAAGCGACCCGACTACGGGATCACCGGCTGGGTGATCCTGACCCTGATCCAGCACGGAACGCCTTGGCAGATCGAAAGATTCGTGGAGAAGGCGCTGCGCAAAGACGAGATCTGGTGCCAGCTGTTCTCCGAGCCCGACGCCGGCTCGGACGCCGCGTCCATCAAGACGCGCGCCACCCGGGTGGACGGCGGCTGGAAGATCAACGGCCAGAAGGTGTGGACCAGCGGGGCGCACTACTGCGCGCGCGGTCTGGCCACGGTGCGCACCGACCCCGAAGCTCCCAAGCACGCCGGCATCACCACCGTGATCGTCGACATGAAGGCGCCCGAGGTCCAGGTGCGGCCGCTGCGGCAGATGACCGGCGGCTCGGACTTCAACGAGGTCTTCTTCAACGACCTGTTCGTCCCCGACGAGGACGTCGTAGGGACGCCCAACTCCGGGTGGACCGTCGCGCGGGCAACGCTGGGCAACGAGCGGGTCAGCATCGGCGGCAGCGGATCTTTCTACGAGGGGCTGGCCGACCAGCTGGTGCAGCTCACCGAGCAACGCCCGGAGCGGTTGGCGGGCGGGCGAATTCGAGTCGGGTCCTACCTCGCCGAGGAGACCGCGCTGCGCCTGCTGAACCTGCGGCGGGCCGCGCGCAGCGTCGAAGGCGCGGGCCCGGGTCCGGAGGGCAACGTCACCAAGCTGAAGCTGGCCGAGCACATGGTCGAAGGCGCAGCGATCATGGCGGCGCTGCTGGGTCCCGACGTGGCGCTGACCGATGGTCCCGGTGCCCTGGCCGGGCGGCTGATGATGGGCGCGCGCGGCATGGCGATCGCGGGTGGCACGTCGGAGGTGACGCGCAATCAGATCGCCGAGCGGATCCTCGGCATGCCGCGCGACCCGCTGATCAACTAGGCGTCAGGCCGGCGCGAACTGCGGCGCGCCGCCGCTGCTGCGCTCCGGCCGCAGGGCGACCGGCATGCCGCAGGTTACCGAATCCGGTTCGCAGTCAACGATATTGGCGGCGACCCGCAGGCCGCTCTGTTCGGCGAGCTCGACGATGGCGATGACGTACGGGGTGGGGATCTCCGGGTTGTACGGGTGATGGTTCACCGTGTAGGTGAACACGGTGCCGCGCCCGGAGACCTCGCGCGCCTCGAGCGAGCCCCCGCACTCGCGGCAGTGGCCGCTGGCCGGATGCACCCAGCGCGCGCAGTCGTCGCAATACTCGATGAGCAGCGGCCCGTCTGACACGACGAATACAGTACACTCAATTGATTCGATGTCAGACGGGCGGTGTGCATGACGCATTTCGAAAAAGACGCGATCTTGTCCGGCATCGGGATCTCACGGATCGGCCGCCGAACCGGGATTCCCGGCGTCGAGCTGACCATGGAGGCGGTGCGCGCCGCCATCGACGACGCGGGGCTGTCCGCGACCGACATCGACGGCATCGCCACGCTCGGTGACACACCCGCGGCCGACGTCAACGCGGAGCTGCGCATCGAGGCCGCCGACTGCGGGTCGGGCTTCGGCACCGGCGGCCTGCTCTCGCCGGTGATGTCGGCATGCCGCGCCGTCGCCGAACGCCGTGCCCGCCACGTGGTGGTGTACCGGACGATACAAATGCTCGGCGGCACGGTCCCGGTCAAGCAGGAAGAGAACGCGCCGGCGCCGCCGCTGGCGCGGATGTTCGAGACACCCGAGGGCGAGCCGAAGCCCGCCGTCGGCGCTATGGACGACGTCAACGATCTGGTTGCGGCGCAGGCCTATTCCGCGGCCAACTGGCTGGCGCTCAACTGCCGCCGCCACATGGAGCTGTACGGGACCACCAAAGAACAGCTGGGCTGGATAGCGCTCAACGGCAGGCGCAACGCGGCATCGAATCCCCTTGCGGTGTACCGGGATCCGATGACGATGGCCGACTACCTGGGCGCGCGGCCGGTTTCCACCCCCCTCGGCCTGCTGGACTGTGACGTTCCGATCGACGGCTCGATCGCGGTGGTGGTGTCGCACGCGGAGTACGCCGCCGACTGTCCGCACCGCGCGGTGAAGGTGGAGGCGATCGGCGGGTCCGACGGCGCGGGCGGCTGGTTTCACCGCGCCGACTACCCGAAGATGGCGATGTCGGATGCCGCGGCGCAGATGTGGTCGCGGACCGAGTTGAAGCCGGCCGACCTCGAAGTCGCCGAGCTCTACGACGGCTTCACCTATCTCACCCTGGCCTGGCTGGAAGCGCTCGGGGTCTGCCGCGACGGCGAGGGCGGCCCGTTCGTCGAGGGTGGCGCGCGGATCGCCCGTGACGGGCTCCTGCCGCTGAACACCTACGGCGGCCAGCTCTCGGCCGGCCGCATGCACGGCTACTGGGCGCTGCACGAAGGGTGTCTGCAGTTGCGCGGTGACGCGGGGGAGCGGCAGGTGTCGCGTCGCCCCGAGGTCGGCGTCGTCTCCGTCGGCGGTGGACCCGTCGCGGGGTGCATGCTGCTGACCTGTTGAGCGCGAGCGTGATCGAGCCCGGATGACTGAGGCGCCGACGACCGGTCAGGCCGACAAACTCGCGTCCATGGTGGCGCGCGACATCGAGGCCGACATCGTCCGCCGTGGCTGGGCGGTCGGCGAATCGCTGGGATCCGAACAGGCTCTGCAGCAGCGCTTCGGGGTGAGCCGGTCGGTGCTGCGCGAGGCCGTCCGCCTGGTCGAACACCATCAGGTGGCGCGGATGCGCCCCGGTCCCAACGGCGGCCTGTACATCTGCGAGCCCGACGCGGGGCCCGCCACCCTGGCCGTCGTCATCTATCTCGAATACCTGGGGACGACGCTGGGCGACTTGCTCAACGCGCGGTTGGTGCTCGAGCCGCTGGCGGCATCGCTGGCCGCCGAGCGCATCGACGAGGCCGGCATCGCGCGGCTGCGGGCGGTGTTGCACGCCGAGGAGCAGTGGCAGCCCGGTCTGCCTGCCCCGCGCGACGAATTCCACTTCGCGCTGGCCGAACAATCCAAAAACCCTGTGCTGCAACTGTTTATCAATGTCCTGATGCGCCTGACCACCCGCTACGCCTTGGCGTCGCGAACGGATTCGGCGACCGAGGCCATCGAGGCGGTCGACCATTTGCACGCGCACCACTCCGCGATCGTCGCCGCCGTTACGGCCGGCGATTCAGCGCGCGCCAAGACGCTGTCCGAGCGGCACGTCGAGGCGGTGACGGGCTGGCTGCAGCAGCATCACGCCGGCGACGGCAGCCGGGGGCGCAAAAGGCGCCGGCGGCTCGATTCCGTGGCGCCCCGGGGCAAACTGGCCGAGATGCTGGCCGCCACCATCGGCGACGATATCGCCGCCAGCGGATGGCACGTCGGCTCGGTGTTCGGCACCGAGACGGCCCTGCTGGAGCGCTATCGGGTGAGCCGCGCGGTGCTGCGCGAAGCGGTGCGGCTGCTCGAATACCATTCGATAGCCCACATGCGCCGGGGGCCCGGCGGCGGACTCGTCGTCGCCCGGCCCGCGGCACAGGCCAGCATCGACACGATCGCGCTGTATCTGCAATACCGCGACCCGAGCCGCGAAGACCTGCGCTGCGTCCGCGACGCCATCGAGCTCGACAACGTCGCCAAGGTCGTCAAGCGGCTCGCCGAAGGCGAGGTGGCGTCATTTCTGGCCGCCCATCGGTCCGGGCTGCCGGAAAACTCCGGACAGAGCGCCGACGACGTCCGGCGGTCCATCGCGGCGGAGTTCAGCTTCCACGCCGGTCTCGCGCAACTCGCCGGCAACGCGCTGCTCGATCTGTTCCTGCGGATCATCGTCGAGTTGTTCCGCCGGCACTGGTCGAGCACCGGACAGGCGCTACCGGCCTGGTCAGACGTGCGTGCCGTGCACCACGCTCACCTGCGAATCGTCGAGGCGGTCGAGGCCGCCGACGAGAGCGTCGCCTGTTATCGCCTTCGCCGTCATCTCGATGCGGCCGCCTCCTGGTGGCTGTAGGCACGCCGACGACGACCATCGACGTCACCCGCCAGATAGGCGAACCTAAATGTGATCCATCGCGCGGTATAGCGAAGGCCCATTTTGGGTACTGACAGGGAGGCTAGGCGATGGCCGGTCCACCAGGGGGTTGGCGCAAGTGATCGAAAGCGGGAGCGCTGAAGTGGCGGTGGGTAACGAAACCAGGCAGTACGGTTTCGTACATTCCGCCCTGATTTACCACTCTGCGCAGGAGTTTGTGGATTTGGTACGCCGCTTCGTCGGCGACGGCTTGGCGCTGGACGAAGCGGTGTTGCTTGCCGTGCCTCCCCAAACGCTGGCGCTGCTGCAGGATGCCTTGCACACCGGTGACGGCTTGCCCCCCGATGTGCGCGTGGACGACATCACCGAGCTGGCACGCAATCCGAGCCGGTTCATGGCGATGCAGGGTGCGTTCATCGACGAGCACCCGGATCAGCGGGTGCGGATCGTCAGTCAGCTCGCGTGGCCCGGCCGCACCGAGGAGGAGTTCGTCGCCTGCAGCGAGCACGAAGCTCTCGTGAACGAGGCCATGGACGGCTACCCCGCGACCAGTCTCTGCCTGTACGACGCGAGCCGGCTCGGCGATGGTGTGCTGGCCGACGCGCGCGCGACGCATCCGCTGCTGTGGGAATCCGGTGCGCTGGAACGCAGTCCGGTCTATGCCCCGAGTGATGTGTTGGAACGCTGCAACCAGCCGCTGGCCGCAGGTCCGGGAGCCGTCACCTACATGGTTCGTAAGTCGGCGGACCTTCGCCCGGCGCGGTCCTTTGCCGTCGACTACGCGGGCTGGATGGGGCTGTCCCAGGAAAGCATTGACGATCTTCAGCTGGTCGCCACAGAGTTGGCCACCAACAGCCTGATGTACACCGGCGGCGCCTGCCGGTTGGCCTTCTGGAAAGACGACGGGCATGTTGTCTGCGAGGCGCGCGACACCGGACGCTTCGACGATCCGATGGTGGGCCGCCTGGATCCGGGCCCGTGCGGTCCGGCGAGTCGCGGCCTGTATCTGGTCAACGCCATCTCGGATCTGGTGCGCTGCCACACCACCCGCACGGGGACGACGATTCAGGCGTACGTGCGGTTCGAGCCCGCCGCCGGGCCGGCCGGCTAAGCATCACCCCGGCGGCGGCAATTCTGGCCGCCGCCAAGGACATTCAGAGCGGGCGCAGCACGATCGGCATACC
>DASTKA010000265.1:0-4472 GCA_035716165.1 Mycobacterium sp.
CGGGGCCAAATATGTTGAGCGCCATCATGGCCGCGGCAAGCTGACGGCGCGCGAACGCATCGAACTGCTGGTCGACCAGGACTCGCCGTTCTTGGAGCTGAGCCCGCTGGCGGCCTGGGGCAGCGCCTTCAAGGTCGGCGCCAGCACGGTCACCGGCATCGGGGTGGTCGAAGGCGTCGAATGCATGATCGTCGCCAACGACCCGACCGTAAAAGGCGGTACCAGCAACCCGTGGACCCTGAAGAAGATCCTGCGGGCCAACCAGATCGCCTTCGAGAACCGGCTTCCGGTGATCTCCCTGGTGGAGTCCGGCGGTGCGGATCTACCCACGCAGAAGGAGATCTTTATTCCCGGCGGGCGGATGTTCCGCGACCTGACCCGGCTCTCGGCGGCCGGGATCCCCACCATCGCATTGGTATTCGGAAACTCCACCGCGGGCGGGGCCTACGTCCCGGGCATGTCGGACCACGTGGTGATGATCAAGGAACGTTCCAAGGTCTTCCTGGCGGGGCCCCCGCTGGTGAAGATGGCCACCGGCGAGGAATCCGACGACGAATCCCTCGGCGGCGCCGAAATGCACGCCCGGGTCTCGGGTTTGGCCGACTACTTCGCCGTCGACGAACTCGATGCGATCCGGATCGGCCGTCGCATCGTGGCCCGGTTGAACTGGGCCAAGCAGGGGCCGGAACCCAAGCCGGTCACCGAGCCGTTGTTCGATACCGAAGAACTCATCGGCATCGTGCCCGCGGATCTGCGGATCCCGTTCGATCCCCGGGAAGTGATCGCCCGCATCGTCGACGGTTCCGAGTTCGACGAATTCAAGCCGCTGTACGGGTCCTCCCTGGTGACCGGCTGGGCCCAGTTGCACGGCTATCCGATCGGCATCCTGGCCAACGCGCGCGGCGTGCTGTTCAGCGAGGAGTCCCAGAAAGCCACCCAGTTCATCCAGCTGGCCAACCGCTCCAATACGCCATTGTTGTTCTTGCACAACACCACCGGCTACATGGTGGGCAAGGACTACGAAGAGGGCGGGATGATCAAGCACGGCTCGATGATGATCAACGCCGTGTCCAATTCGACCGTCCCGCACATCTCGCTGCTGATCGGCGCCTCCTACGGCGCGGGCCACTACGGCATGTGCGGCCGCGCCTACGATCCGCGGTTCCTCTTTGCGTGGCCGACGTCGAAGTCCGCGGTGATGGGTGGCGCCCAGCTGTCGGGCGTGCTGTCGATCGTGGCCCGAGCGGCCGCCGAGGCACGCGGCCAGCAGGTCGACGAGGAGGCCGACGCGGCGATGCGCGCCGCGGTCGAGGGCCAGATCGAGGCCGAGTCGCTGCCGCTGGTGTTGTCCGGGATGCTCTACGACGACGGCGTGATCGACCCGCGAGATACCCGCACCGTCCTGGGAATCTGTTTGTCCGCCATCGCCAATGGCCCGATCGAGGGGACGTCGAACTTCGGCGTCTTCCGGATGTGAGCCCCATGGTCACTCGAGTTCTGGTCGCCAACCGCGGTGAGATCGCCCGGCGGGTGTTCGCCACCTGCCGTCGGCTCGGCCTCAGCACCGTCGCCGTCTACACCGAGCCGGACGCCGGCGCCCCGCACGTCGCCGAGGCCGACGCCCGGGTGCGGCTGGCCAAGACCAACGACTACCTCAACGCCGAGGCCATCATCGCCGCCGCCCGCGCAGCGGGCGCCGACGCGGTGCACCCCGGTTACGGATTCCTCTCGGAGAATGCCGAATTCGCCGCCGCCGTCCAGGACGCCGGCCTGACGTGGGTCGGCCCGCCGGTGGATGCGGTGCGCGCGATGGGCTCCAAGATCGAATCCAAGAAGCTGATGGCCGCGGCCGGGGTGCCCGTGCTCGACGAGCTCGACCCCGAGACGGTCACCGAGGCGCAGCTGCCGGTGCTGGTCAAGGCGTCCGCCGGCGGCGGTGGCCGCGGCATGCGGGTGGTCCGTGAATTGTCCAGTCTCGCGGGCGAAGTCGCCGCAGCGAGCCGCGAGGCGCAGTCCGCTTTCGGGGATCCGACCGTGTTCTGCGAACGGTATCTGCCGACCGGGCACCACATCGAGGTTCAGGTCATGGCCGACACCCACGGCACCGTGTGGGCGGTCGGCGAACGCGAATGCTCGATCCAGCGCCGCCACCAAAAAATCATCGAGGAAGCGCCCTCGCCGTTGGTCGAGCGCACACCGGGCATGCGCTCCAAGCTGTTCGACGCGGCCCGACTGGCCGCCGAGGCCATCGGATACACCGGAGCCGGGACGGTGGAGTTCCTGGCCGACGACGACGGCGAGTTCTACTTCCTGGAGATGAACACCCGCCTGCAGGTCGAACACCCGGTGACCGAGGAGACCACCGGCCTCGACCTCGTGGAACTGCAGCTCGCCGTCGCCGACGGCGAGCGCCTGGACGCGGAACCGCCCGTCGCACAGGGACATTCGATCGAGGCCCGGCTGTACGCCGAGGACCCCGCCAAGAACTGGCAACCCCAGGCCGGTGTGGTGCGCGCGTTCGACGTGCCGTCGGTGCGGGCCGAGTTCAGTTCGCTGGGACACCGGACCGGGATCCGGCTGGATTCGGGCATCGTCGACGGGTTCGCCGTCTCGATCCACTACGACCCGATGCTGGCCAAGGTCATCTCCTACGCCCCGACCCGCCGCCAGGCCGCGCTGGTTCTCGCCGACGGGCTGGCCCGCGCGAGCGTGCACGGGTTGCGCACCAACCGCGATCTGCTGGTGAACGTGCTGCGGCATCCCGCGTTCCTCGACGGCGCCACCGACACCGCGTTCTTCGACACTCATGACCTGGCGCGGCTGGCGGCGCCCCTGGGCGACGCTGCGGTGGTGCGCCTGTCCGCGATCGCGGCCGCGCTGGCCGGCGCCGCGCACAACCGCGCGGTCGCCCCGGTGCTGCGTGCGGTTCCCAGCGGCTGGCGCAACCTGCCGTCGGCCCCTCAGGTCAAGGACTATCGCGACGACCATGGTGGCGAGCATCGGGTTCAATACCGTTTCACCAGAACCGGATTGGTGCTCCCCGACGACCCCTCGGTGCAGCTGGTGTCGGCCACGGCGAATGACGTCGTGCTGCGGGCCGACGGCGTCGAGCACAGCTTCTCGGTGCGGCGCTACGACGCGGGCGATTCCGGCGTGTACGTCGATTCCGCACGCGGACCCGTGCACCTGATCGCGCTGCCGCGTTTTCCCGAGCCCGGTTCGACCGTCGAAAAGGGCTCGCTGGTGGCACCGATGCCCGGCAGCGTCATCCGGCTCGGCGCCGCGAAGGGCGACACCGTCACCGCCGGCCAGCCGCTGATCTGGCTGGAGGCCATGAAAATGGAACACACCATCGCCGCCCCGGTCGACGGGGTGCTCGCCGAACTCAACGTCAAAACCGGTCAGCAAGTCGAAGTCGGCGCCGTGCTGGCAAGAGTGGAAGCGCCGCAATCAGAAGGGGATCAAGCATGACCGACACGAGCTTCATCGAGAGCGAGGAGCGTCAGGCCCTGCGCAAGTCGGTGGCAGCGTGGGCAGCCAACTATGGCAGCGAGTACTACCTGCGCAAGGCCCGCGCCCACGAGCACACCGACGAATTGTGGTACGAGGCCGGCAAACTCGGCTTCCTCGGGGTGAACCTGCCCGAGGAGTACGGCGGCGGCGGCGCCGGGATGTACGAGCTGTCGTTGGTGATGGAGGAGATGGCAGCCGCGGGTAGCGCGTTGCTGCTGATGGTGGTCTCGCCCGCCATCAACGGCACCATCATCAGCAAGTTCGGCACCGAGGAGCAGAAGAAGCGCTGGATCCCGGGCATCGCCGACGGCACGCTGACGATGGCGTTCGCCATCACCGAGCCGGATGCCGGCTCTAACTCGCACAAGATCACCACGACCGCCCGCCGCGACGGCAGTGACTGGATCCTCAAGGGCCAGAAGGTCTACATCTCCGGCATCGACCAGGCGCAGGCGGTGCTGGTGGTGGCCCGCACCGAGGAGGCCAAGACCGGCAAGTTGCGTCCCGCGCTGTTCGTGGTGCCCACCGACGCGCCCGGATTCACCTATACGCCAATCGAAATGGAACTGATCAGCCCCGAACGCCAGTTCCAGGTCTTCCTCGACGACGTCCGGCTGCCCAGCGACGCGCTGGTCGGGGCCGAGGATGCCGCCATCGCACAGCTTTTCGCCGGGCTCAACCCCGAGCGCATCATGGGCGCGGCGAGCTCCGTCGGAATGGGACGGTTCGCTCTCAATAAGGCCGCCGACTACGTCAAGACCCGCCAGGTGTGGGGCACGCCGATCGGCGCGCACCAGGGTCTGTCACATCCGTTGGCACAGTGCCACATCGAGGTCGAACTGGCCAAGCTGATGCTGCAGAAGGCCGCCACCCTCTATGACTCCGGCAACGACATGGGCGCGGCCGAGGCCGCGAACATGGCCAAATACGCTGCGGCCGAAGCGGCCACGCGGTCGGTG
>DASTKA010000266.1:0-5311 GCA_035716165.1 Mycobacterium sp.
GTTGCGCGCAAACGCGAGGACGTCCGGCCAGACCCGCCCGGGCTGCGGATCGTCCCACATCGTCGACAGGTCCCCGCCGGATAGGACGACGGTGCGGGGCGGCGACGCGGCGCCGTGGCCGTCGGCGAAGGCGTTCAGCCACGCGACACCCGAGGCGGTCGAGGCCAGTCCCCAATCCTTCGGTGCGCTCAGCTTCAGGTCCGGGGTGGGCGGCTGCAATTCCTTGGTGGCCACCTGCTGGCCCGACTTGGAGTCGTAGACGTAGGCGGTGGTTTTGGTGGTCTCGGGTGCTGGCGCCCGCGCCGGCTTGACGGTCGTGACGACGTAGACGACCTTCATGTCGTCCGCGGTGCCGGTCAGGGCGCACATGCCGCCGGTGAGGTTCTCCCCGGCGGGAACCGCGGGGATGGCGGGCGCGACGTATTGCCCGGTTTTCGGGTCGAAGATTTTCGGCCGGATGTCCTCGAGCGCCGATTTGCCGGCCGAGAATTTCTCCGGGCAGCCGAAGTAGGCCGTTCCGCCGAAACTTTTCCAGTCCTTTTCCAGCGGCCCGGTTATCGGTGCGGGCGGGGCGGCCGCGCGGTTACTGGTTTTCGAGACAGATGTCGAGTTGGTGGCGGTCAGCGGGGGCGGTGCCGCGGTTTCCGAACAGGACGCCACGGCCAGGCAGGCGGCCGACGCCACCGCCGCGCGCCCGTAGCGCGCCAGGCAGCGCCGGACCGCATGCCTGTCGGCTGCACGCATCAAAAACCCCCATTACGTTCGTGTAACCAAGCAGCGTAAAGCCGTCCCGATGCGACCGCGACTTGTGCACCCGGCGGTCGTGTCACATGTGGCGACGCCGATAGCCGGGCGATGGCTATCGCCGCCGCGATCCTCAATCCTGTGCGCGCAGCCGCACCATCCGCGTCGTCGACGCCTCATCCAGCTCGACGACATCCGAGCGCGAACGCAGGAAATCGCTGAATGAGCGGAATCCCAGGGATCTTTCGCTGAACGACGGATCCATCCGCTTCATCTGCGCCTTCACGGCGGAGTTGTGCAGCCAGTCGACGTCGTCCTTCTCCAGGCCGATCCGCAGGGCACGCGTCAGCAGCGCGGTGGCGGCGGCCTGCGGGTCCGGCTGCTCGTCGGGCTCCTCGGGCGTGGCCGGTTTGTTGCGGCCCGTCCCTTTCTTGGACTTGGCCGCGTCCGCCTCGGCCGGTGCCGGTTCGGGCACGGGAACCCCGGGCAGCGCGTCGTAGATGACGAACTCGTCGCAGGCCGCCGCGAGCGCCCGGCTCGACGCGCCGGCGACCCCGATGCCCACCACATACCGGCCGAGCCTCTTGCAGCGCTGGGCCAACGGGATGTAGTCGGAGTCACCGGCCACGATCACCACGTGCGTCAGGTCGGGCAGCCGGAACATGTCCTCGACCGCGTCGACGGCCAACCGGATATCGGCGCCGTTTTTGCCGTAGGCCGCCACGGGGAACAACTGCACCAGATCCACCGCGCGGGCCACCAGTTGCCCGCGATACCCGGCGTTGATATCCGCCGACCAGTCCGCGTAGGCGCGGGTGAGCACCAGGGTCCCGAAGGACGACGCGAAGTCCAGGACGGCGCCGACGTCGACCGTCGCCCGGTCCAGCCGCTCGGAGTGCTGATCGAGGCCCTTGGCTTTGTCCTTCTGAAACGAATTCCGCCCGTGGATCTGGTCGTACCGGGAGATCACGATGTTGTCGAAGTCGAGGTAAACGGCCACGCGGGTCGCAACCGGTTCGGTCATGCACTAGATCATCGCTCAGGCGCCTGCGGCCGGGCGGGGCGGACGCGTTTTAGGTCACTATTTTGCCGGTACCGGTCGTGAGCAGGACGAAAGCGGGTACACCGCGTGCATGAGTGAGGTCAAGTTTCTCGAACTGCACGGTAATCGCGTCGCCTACCGCGATGAGGGGGAGGGCGAGGCGCTCCTGCTCATCCACGGGATGGCGGGCAGCGCGGAGACCTGGCGGTCGGTGATACCGCCGCTGTCGAAGAAGTTCCGGGTCATCGCCCCGGACCTGCTCGGGCACGGCGGGTCGGCGAAGCCGCGCACGGACTACTCGCTGGGCGCGTTCGCGGTGTGGCTTCGTGATTTCCTCGACGAGCTCGGCGTCAGCCAGGCGACCATCGTGGGTCACTCCCTGGGCGGTGGCGTCGCGATGCAGTTCGTGTATCAGCACCCCGACTACGCCAAACGGCTGATCCTGATCAGCAGCGGCGGCCTGGGCCCCGACGTGGGATGGATTCTGCGGCTGCTCTCGGCGCCCGGGGCGGAGCTGGTCTTGCCGATCATCGCGCCGCAACCCGTGCTGACGGTCGGCAACAAGCTCCGGTCCTGGTTGAGAAGCGCCGGCATCCAGTCGCCGCGCGGTGCCGAGATTTGGAGTGCCTACTCGTCGCTGTCGGACGGCGAGACGCGGCAGTCGTTCCTGAAGACGCTGAGATCCGTCGTCGACTACCGCGGACAGGCGGTCAGCGCGCTCAGCCGGTTGCGGCTGCGCGAGGAACTGCCGGTCATGGCGATCTGGGGGGAGTGCGACGGCATCATTCCCGTCGCTCACGCCTACGCCGCGCACGAGGCCCGCAACGACGCGAGGCTCGAGGTCCTGCCCGATGTGGGGCACTTCGCGCAGGTGGAGGCGCCCAACCAGGTGGTGGAGCTGATCGAGGACTTCGTGGCCACGGGCGAGCGCCGCGATCCGGAAAAGCGCCGCGATGCGGAAAGCGAGCAGCCCTACCAGCCGAGCTAGCGCGCCTGGCTTTTCCGCGGGCACGTCCCCTGGTAGTCGACCTGCCAGTGCTTGATGCCGTTGATGAAGGACGACCGCAGCCGCTCGGGGTCACCCGCGGAGCGCAGGTCGGGCATCTGATCGGCGATCGCATTGAACATCAGGTCGATTGTCATGCGGGCCAGGTTGGCGCCGATGCAGTAATGCGCCCCGGTGCCGCCGAATCCGACGTGCGGGTTGGGGCTGCGCATGATGTCGAAGGTGAACGGGTCGTCGAAGACCTCGTCGTCGAAGTTCGCCGAGCGATAGAACAGCACCACCCGCTGGCCCTTCTTGATGGGCACGCCGCCGAGTTCGGTGTCCACCAGGGCGGTGCGCTGAAACGCCGTGATCGGAGTGGCCCAGCGGATGATTTCGTCGGCCGCCGTCTTCGGTCGTTGCGCCTTGAACAACTCCCACTGGTGCGGGTGGTCGGTGAAGGCCATCATCCCTTGGGTGATCGAGTTTCGGGTCGTCTCGTTACCGGCCACGGCCAGCGTGACCACGAACATGCCGAACTCGGCGTCGGAGAGTCGCTGCTCGTCGGAGTCGGCCTCGATCAGCGTCGTGACGATGTCCCGATCTTTCGGGCCGGGCTCTTGGGCCTTGCGCGCCGCCAATTGCATGGCGTACCACATCAATTCGCCCGCCGACGTCAGCGCGTCATGGTCGGCGAACTCCGGGTCGTCGCTGCCGATCATGTTGTTGGTCCAGTCGAACAGCTTGGCGTAGTCTTCCGCCGGTACGCCGAGCAGTCCGGAAATGGCTTGCAGCGGAAGCTCGCACGCCACCTGGCGCACAAAGTCGCCCGACCCGTGTGCGGCGGCGTCGGCGGTGATGCCTTGCGCGCGTTCGGCGAGTTCGGCGCGCAACCGCTCGACCGCCCGGGGCGTGAAACCCCGCGAGACGATCTTGCGCAGCCGGCTGTGCCCGGGGTCGTCCATCATGATCATCGAGGCCCGGCCCGCCTCGATTTGGCGCTGCGCCAAGTCTTGTCGGTAGCGCGGCACGATCGACTTGGTGGCCGAGGAAAAGACGTCGCTGCGCAGCGAGACCTCGCGGACGTCGCGGTGCTTGGTCACCACCCAGTAGCCACCGTCGCCGAAGCCCCCTCGATCGAGCGGCTGCTCGTTCCACCAGATCGGTTCCGTGGCACGCAGTTCGGCGAACTCCTGCACCGGAAGCCGGTGGGCGTAGATGTCGGGGTCGGTGAAATCGAAGCCCGGCGGGAGGTTCGGTGTCGCCATGGGATTTCTCCTCGGCTCCTGCGGCGGTTAGCAAGATGCTAACCGCGGGCGTTCGGATCGCCTAGCAAATCGTCAGCGGGACGCGGGGCTGGCCGTCTTGACGCTTTCGCGCCCGCCGAGATTGGTGGCCGCGGTGATGACCGCGCGCTCGATCTGGCGCAGGGCGTGCACGGCGGTGAGAAATTGCCGGATGTCGGGGCCCATGTCGCCGCGGCCGTCGCCATCTTGTTGCCGGGCCGCCGTCTCGGCGGCGTCGAGCTCGTCGGCCGCCGAGACCAGGGTCGGTGCGTGGCCCCCCTCGATGGCTTCTTGCAGCGCGTCGATGTTGCGCCTCGTCTGGTCCGCGGCCGCGGAAAAGGCTCGCGCCAGGTCTGCGGCCAGCGACGGTGATCCGACGGGATCCCGATACTGCTCGGCGCTGCGCGCCAGGCTTCGGCCGTACCGGTCGCAGGCCGTGAAGATCCGCAGGGCGCGGCGGATGCTGCGCCGGCCGGCGAGCCCGGCGACGCCGGCCAGCAGCGGCTTGGCCGTGACCCGGAACTGCTGCAGGTCTCGGTCGAGCTGACGCGCCTGCTCCGACGGGCTGCCGCCGTCGGGGACACCGAACATGGTCGCGGCCGAGATGTCGATCAGGGCGGACAGGCTCGTCAAGAAGGCGCGGGTGTCGCCGCGGATCGCCGTTCTGGTGTTGGTCGGCAGCACCACGACCGCGACGGTCGCCCCGATGACGGCACCGATCGCGGTCTCTTCGATCCGCAGCATCAGCACGCCGAACGAGAACTGGCCGAGCAGGCCGTACAGCAGCGCCAGCATCGTGGTGATCCAGAACGTCATCAGGCTGTAGGTGACCGTCATGAAGTAGAAGGCGCAGAACAAGCACACGAAGATGCCGGCCAGCGCGGCGGTCTTGTGGCCGGTGAGCAGCGTGGCGACCAGCACGCC
Organism: Mycobacterium sp.; assembly: GCA_035716165.1. Taxonomy (GTDB): domain Bacteria; phylum Actinomycetota; class Actinomycetes; order Mycobacteriales; family Mycobacteriaceae; genus Mycobacterium. Next base: position 4,982 of record DASTKA010000266.1, read on the forward strand.
GCAGGGCACGCCGAGCATGGTCCCGAGCAGGCGTTGCCAGCCCTTGGTCAAGGTTTCACCCCAGGAATTGGTGCCGGCGAAGATGACGAACGCGGCGATCACCGCCCAATACCAGCGCGCCGGCGAAACCAGCTCGCCGACGACGATGGCCAACGACGCGGCGACGGAGACCTGGATGGCTTGCCGCGTGGTCGGCCGCAGCCCGCCGGTCTCCTCCTCGTCGGTGGTCTCGTCGGACACGGCATCTTCGGACGCCGGGGCTGAGTTGTCGGCGTCGTCGAGTGGGCGCCCGGCGGCCACCCGGTCAACGATCGCCCGCACGTCGGACGT
>DASTKA010000267.1:0-2404 GCA_035716165.1 Mycobacterium sp.
CAGTGAGTGAAGGCGAAAATCGGGAACTCGATCCCGAGTTCGTCGCAAATAGGGGTGTGCATTACAACTCCTGGGAGCTCGCCGAATTGGAACGTGTTCTAGTTTAGTACGTAGCCCACTGACGTGGCCAGCGGACCCTGACCTGCGCCTCATCACTAATACCCGTCACTGGAGTCAGATCGTGGTGCTGTTCGCCACCCACAGGACGAGAAACACGAGCATGCAGGCGGCGCAGAGCAGATGGTCGCGGCAGACCGATCGCGCCAGACGGGTTTGCTCGGACGGACTGTCGGCGCGATGGCCGAGTCGCACCGCATCGGGAACGGTGTGGGTCAACGCCAGCATGGTCGGGATGCCGGCAAGCGGGGCCGAGGCCACCAGTAACCAGCCCGGATCGTGTCCACGGGCTGCCTGCACCACCAGCGTCACCAGCATGATGAGCATGACGAGCGCGATCAGGCGGCCCATTGGCCGAGACGTGGTGGTCGCGCGGTGGTAGTACGCCGCGATGGAAGCGAGCACTGCCTCGGGCAGTTCTGCCGTGGCTTTCCGATAGCGAAGAACCTGGACGTCGAAGCTCAAGTCCATCCATAAGACGGCGAACAGGAACCCGCTGCAGGCCGTGAGCAACGAGGCCATGGCACTCACCCACCTCTGATCGGTCCCGGGCGCCGTGCGGCAGCCCGGTTGCCGCTTGGACTCATTGTTCTCGGCGACGCAAGAGGCAGATATGCGGAAACGTCCCGCGGCAGCGGTTGCGGCGATAGCATCGGCTGACCGCGGTAGGTGCCTACCACGGTTTATCTTTCGGCAGAAAGAGGTGGCAGGGATGGCAACTGCAACAGCCGACAGCGTTGCGTCTGCTCAACCAAGAACGCTTCCCCACCTTCTTCGGATGCTGGGCATCAACGACAAGCCCGTGAGCCAACAGTGGCCGCAGATCATGACATGGCTCGAACACAACGAGGCCAGCCGTGAATTGTGGACAAGCTTTCTCGCCAACGGCTACGGACTTCACCTCGAACAGGGCATGCATTCATTCCACCGTCCCGGCCCGCGCCGGCCTCTCGGAAAAATGTGCTGAACGCACGCTGATTCACCGCCGGCGGACGCCCGATCGACCCCGGCAGCCCGAATGGAACGTCCCAGGGTTGCACGCTGAGCATGTCTTGATCCCGCGCCGAGCCACCGGGTAGCGTAGTGCTGCCAATTACGAAACCACGCGTAGCGTAATTGGCTTCCAGACCGTCGAGAGGATCGGCTTGATGCGCAGCCCGTACGCCGGCGATCCCTTCACCACTTCAACTCACGAGATCGCCGCCGCGTTAGAGGATGTCAGCATTCCCACGCTGTTGCTCTCGCTCGTCCACATCACCGGTGACCCACGGTTCATCCGCGACTTCAAGCAGATGGGCATATTCCTCAACGAGGTCCAGGGGTTCATGTCGGAGGAGGACAAGGCGCGGGCCCGCAGCGAGGCCCTGTCGGTGATCACCGAATACCGAGACCGGGGTTGCCCCGAACCTGCGCCACTGAGCCCCGAACTCATCAGGGAGATGATGGACTGGGCGGCGTGTGAGCGCGTACCCGACGACTACTTGTCGCTGGTCTGCGAAGAACTCGACCTCGACGGGGTCGATCCGCGGCGCCCCGACCCGTTGCCCGCCGAGCGCACCGCCGAACTCGCCGTCCTGGTCGTCGGATGCGGCGAATCCGGCATCCTGGCCGGTGTGCGCCTCAAGCAAGCCAACATTCCGTTCACCATCGTCGAGAAGAATGCGGGTCCCGGCGGAACGTGGTGGGAGAACAGGTATCCCGGCGCACGGGTGGATGTGGCGAACCATTTCTATTGCTACAGTTTCGAACCCAACAACGACTGGACGCACTTCTTCGCCGAGCAGTATGAGCTGCAGGACTATTTCACCAAGGTCATCGACAAATACGACCTGGCCGCGCACGTGCGCTGGCAGACCGAGGTTATCGCGGCCGAGTGGAGCGACGACGACGGGATGTGGAGCGTGTCGCTGCGTTCGGCCGACGGCGAGACGACCACCGTGCACGCGCGCGCGGTGATCACCGCGGTGGGCCAGTTGAACCGTCCGAACATTCCCGCGTTCGACGGCGCGGACACGTTCGGAGGGCCGTCATTTCACTCGGCTGCCTGGGATCACTCGGTCGATCTGAAAGGCAAGCGGGTCGCGCTCGTCGGCGCCGGCGCCAGCGGCTTCCAGATCGCCCCGGCAATCGCCGACGAGGTGGAGCGCCTCACGGTGTTTCAGCGGACCGCGCAGTGGATGTTCCCCAACCCGATGTATCACGACGAGGTCGGCGACGGTGTGCGCTGGGCGATGCGCCATCTTCCGTTCTACGGCAGGTGGTATCGCTTTCTGGTGCTGTGGCCGGG
>DASTKA010000268.1:0-7018 GCA_035716165.1 Mycobacterium sp.
GAGGACGTCGTCGCCCAGATCCAGCTCCGGCAGCGCGGCGACCAGCGGTTTCACCCGCGCACCCCACTGCGCGGCGAGCCGCTCGAAGCGGCCCAGCGACTGCCGTCGCACCAGCACCCACACCTGCGCATCGGGCTGGGACTCCAGAAGACGAGACACGACGCGGCGACCGATAAACCCGGTACCGCCGGTAACGACATACCGCATGAAGACATGGTGGCGGTGGCAGCCGCCGACGTCAACTGCCGGTCTTCAGCGCAGTGGCTGCGGGCTAGCTGCGGAAGTCGCGGATGCCGTCCCAGTCGACCAGCGTCCACCCGGTCATTGGGTTACCGCTGATCACCACGCGACCCGTGTTGGGGATCGGGTGGCTGTCCATCAGGCTGTCCTTGGCGTTCTGCGCGTTCAGCAGCGTCCACATCATGATCGAGTTCCGGTGCGAGAACACCACCGGGTTGCGGTGGCCGCTGTTGTAGATCCTGTTGACGGCGGCGGTGAATTGGTCGTTGAACTCTTTGCCGCTGACCGAGCCGGGGATGCTGTTGGAGACGTCGCCGTTGAGCCAGTCCGCCTGCGCCACCATGTAGGTCGACTTCGCCATCGACTCGGGTTTGCCGTTGAACCAACCCGCGTCGATCTCCTGGATGCCGGGCAGGACCTCGACCTGCTTGCCGAGTGCGGCGGCCAGCGGGGCGGCGGTTTGCTGCGTCCGGGTCATGGTCGAGGCGTAGACGCTGTCGTAGTCCTTGTGGCCGAGCTGGCGCGCGAGCTGTTCGGCCTGCTCCTTGCCCTCCGGGCTGAGGCCCGGACCCGGCACCGTCGTGTCGATGGTGCCGCTGGCGTTCGCCTCGGACTGGGCGTGTCGGATGAACGTCACCGTGATGGACCGGGCCTGCGGTGAGCCGCCGCAGCCGGCCACGATCATCGTGGCGGTGAGCGCGGCGAGCGCCATCGTGGCTTTCCGGATCATGCTGCGCTTGGGCATGTCGATTAGCCTGCCCTGTCGACGGCTCCGGTGGGAAGGGTTTGCGACGGTTTGTTATCCCGCGACCTCGGGGAGGTCGCCATTTCGCCGGATGCCAGAGTGGACCGAGGATCCCTACAAACGATCAGGAGACTTCCATGGCGATTGACCCGAGTGCCGTCGGCGCGGTCACCGAACCCATGCAGTTCGAATGGACCGACCGGGACACCCTGCTCTACGCGCTCGGTGTCGGCGCCGGGATCGACGACCTGCCATTCACCACCGAGAACAGCCACGACATCGACCAGCAGGTGCTACCCACCTACGCGGTGATCTGCTGCCCGGCCTTCGGCGCGGCGGGCCTGGTGGGAAAGTTCAACTGGGCCATGCTGTTACACGGATCGCAGAGCATCCGGCTGCACGCACCGCTGCCACCGGCGGGAAAGCTCTCGGTGGTTTCCGAGGTCGCCGACATCCAGGACAAGGGCGAGGGCAAGAACGCGATCCTGGTGCTGCGCGGGCGGGGCACCGAACCGGATTCCGGGCAGCTCGTCGCCGAGACGCTCACCACGCTGGTCATCCGCGGTGAGGGCGGCTTCGGGGGAATGCCGGGTCAGCGGCCGATCGCACCCGAAATCCCGGACCGCGAGCCCGACGCCCGGATCGCGCTGCCCACCCGTGAGGACCAGGCGCTGATCTACCGGCTCTCCGGGGACCGCAACCCGCTGCACAGCGACCCGTGGTTCGCCCGCGAGCTGGCCGGTTTCCCCAAGCCGATCCTGCACGGGCTGTGCACCTACGGGGTGGCGGGTCGCGCGCTGGTCTCCGAGCTCGGTCAGGGCGTCGCGGCCAACATCACCTCGATCGCCTCGCGGTTCACCTCGCCGGTGTTTCCCGGCGAGACGCTGACCACGCTGATCTGGCGCACCGAGCCGGGCAAGGCGGTGTTCCGCACCGAGGCTTCCGGTCCCGACGGGGCCGACGCCCGGGTGGTGCTCGACGACGGCGCCGTGGAATACGCCTAGTCCGATGGCGGCGCCCCGCTGCGCCCGGCTTCGCCGCGCTTGCGACCGCCGCTAGCCCTCGGGCAGCTGATCCGCCAGCCGGTCGGTGAATTCGCCGGCCCGCGCGGGGCTGTCCAGCGCGTACAGCGCCGCGGTGGCGCGGTCGCCGTCGTCGCCGTGCCGCACCAGAATCGGCACGCCGTCATCGCGCACCGCGTCGAACGCGTCCTCGTCGGTGATGTCGTCACCGAGGTAGACCGGCGTCAGTGCACCCGACCCGGCCTCGTGCAGGTGATCGATCACCCAGCGCAGCGTTTTCCCCTTGTCCCAATCCAGGTCTGGGCGCAGCTCGATGACCTCGCGGCCGGTGGTGACCCGAAGCCCGTCGTGGCGGCCGGCGGCGCGCACCGCGGCCAGCGCCTCGCCGACGCGGTCGCGTGCGGCGTTGCGGTAGTGCACGGCGACCCCGAAACGCTTGTGTTCCACCACAACTCCCGCAATCCCGCCCAGCTGCTCGCGCAGGCGGCCGGCCGCCTGCTCGAGCACCGGGATGGCGGCGGCCGCCTCCTCGTTCTGGTGGTGGGTGCCATCGGGGGCGGTCAGCTCGAAGCCGTGGCTACCCGCATACCAGATACCCTGCACCCCAACTCGTTTCGTCACATCGGCGAGGTCGCGGCCGGACAGCACCGCGACCGGGCATCGGGCGGCCAGCTTTTCCAGCGCCTCGGTGGCCCCCGCAACGGGCCGCGCGGCGTCCGGGTCGTCGACGATGTCGGAGAGCGTGCCGTCGAAGTCGAAGAACACGGCGGGTCGCCGGGCGGCCAGCCCGTCGTCCAAGGCCCGCAACGCATCCGGAAGCTGCGACATCCGGCGGTCACCGGTCCGCACGGTGACGTCACCCAGGTCGCCGACCACCGCGTCGGCGCCGGCGTCACGCAGCGCGTCGTCGTGCCCGGCCGGGTCGACGCCGATCACCAACGCGAACCCGGCGGCGCGCGCGGCCTCGATGCCCGCCGCGTCTTCGGCGACCACCACGCAGCGGCCCGGGCGCACCTGCAGACTGTCGGCCGCCTGCACCGGGCCGTCCGCCGAAATGACGGCGGTGCCCACCCCGATCTCGCGCAGCTGCGTGGCCAATGCCGAGCCGAGCCCGCTGCCGGCGTCGAACAGGACCGCATCATGGCGGCGCGGATCGATGACGACCGCCCCCAACTTGCCCATGACCAACCTTCTCACGGTGGTCAGTGCCGAGGTTCAGTGACGGGCGCGCCCCGGCGCCGACGGATGCGTGGGCGGTATTGGGCGGACAACCGGACGCGCGGAACGCTTGCGGGCGAACAGCAGCACGGAATCGTCGCCGAGGGCCACCAGCCGGGCCATGCCCAGCTCGATGCCGGCGGCCAGCTGCTTGACGTCGAACGCGTCGCCGTGTTCGGCGGTGATGCCGAAGACCAGTTCGTCGCCGTAGCTCAACACCGCGACGCCGGTGTGCAGCGCCGCGGCGATCGGGGGGATCGGCAGCAGCCGTTCCAACGTCTGGCCCATCACCTGAAGCCGGCGGCGCGGCCCGGGCACGTTGGTGGCCAACGTTACGATTGCCCGCTGCGGCAGGCGGGAGAGAAGGTCGAACACGTTGCTGCGCAACACCGTCGGCAGGAGGCCGAGCACCGACTCCGCGACGCCCAGGGGCTGTGCGACTTGCCTGGCCTTCCACCTGGTGTGCACCGTCTGCAACCGTCGCACCGGATCGTCGTGTTCGACGGGCAGGTGCGAGAGCACGGCCGAACGGACCGGCATGGGCACCAGGGTGCGCAGCGAGTCGGCCCGCGGTTGTTCGCCGCGGCCGAGCAGCGCCGTGCGAAATCCCTCCGTGATGGCGGCCAGTGCGACGTCGTTGGCGCTCACCCCGAACTTGCGGCAGACGCTGTCGACGTCGGCGATCGGCACTCGCACGCTGCTGTAGCGCCGCAGCGTGGTCGCCGCGTCCGCGCGCACGGCCGGCCACAGCGCCCCGATCAGGGTGCCGGTCAGCTTGCCGGCGGCCGACGAGGCCCGCCACAGCGCGTCCACCCAACCCGGATTGCCCGAAGCGGATGCCGAGACCTGCTTGGCGACGGCGCTGTTGGCGAATGTGTCGGCGTCGGCGCCGTCGCAGAGCCTGCTGATCAGCCGGGCGGGCGCGTTGCCGTCGAGCAGGCCGTGATGCGTTTTCATCAGGATCGCCCACCGGTCGCCCGTCAGGCCCTCGATGACCCAGCACTCCCACGGTGGTCGGTCCAGGTCGAGGGGCCGTTCCAGGGCGTACGAGATGGCGCGGGACAGCTCGGCCTCGTCGCCGGGGCTCGGAATGGCCACCCGGCGCACGTGGTAGGCCAGGTCGAAGTCCGGGCAGTCGATCCACTCCTGGTTGCGCGGGTGCGCCCGCAGCAGCTGCGTGCATCGCGGGATCGGCTGGATACGTTCGGCCAGAAGGCTTCTGAGGCTTTCGTAGTCGGGCGCGGTGCCGTCGACGATGGCGACTGCCCCGATCGCCAGGCTCGCGTGCTGATCCGGGTCGTGGGCTTGCAGGAATGCCGTATCCAGTGTCTGCGCCATGTTGTCCCCGACCGTGTCCGCTTTTTTGAACTTGTACCAGTATCTGTGGAGCTGACGAGCGGCGGTAGTACCCGCCGCGTTAAGACCTTGTTTAGGAGTTGAAGATCGGTTTAACAACGGTTGTACCGAGCCGCAGTTAAATCGAACACCAGTTCGATATACTCGCCTCGTGGGCTGGTTCAACGGGCCGCCGAGCTGGGCGGAAATGGAGCGGGTGCTCGACAGCAAGCCGCGCCATGCCGGGGAGTCGGCGGGTCCGGAGCAGGAGGCACCCCTGTCGCGCAGGCGCGCGACGTATCAGCCGCCGGATGACGGCCGCCCCTCCCGCTCGTCCGTGGCTTATGCCGAATTGCACGCCCACTCGGCGTTCAGCTTCCTCGACGGCGCCAGCACGCCCGAGGAGCTGGTCGAGGAGGCGGCCCGGCTGGACCTGCGCGCCCTGGCGCTCACCGATCACGACGGCCTGTACGGGGCGGTGCGGTTCGCCGAAGCGGCGGCCGAACTCGACATGCGCACCGTGTTCGGCGCCGAACTGTCGCTTGGCCCGGGGGCGCGCACCGAGCAGCCGGATCCGCCCGGCCCACACCTGCTGGTGCTGGCCCGCGGGGCCGAGGGTTACCGGCGGTTGTCGCGGCAACTGGCCGCGGCACATCTGGCCGGTGGCGAGAAGGGCAAGCCCCGTTACGATTTCGACGCGTTGACCGAGGCCGCCGGCGGACACTGGCACATCCTGACCGGCTGCCGCAAAGGCCATGTGCGACAAGCGCTTTCCGAGGGTGGCCCGTCGGCGGCCGGGCGGGCGCTGGCCGACCTGGTGGACCGATTCGGCGCCGGGCGGGTCAGCATCGAGTTGACCCATCACGGTCAACCGCTCGACGACGAACGCAACGCCGTGCTGGCCGCGCTGGCCCCACGCTTCGGGGTCGGCGTCGTCGCCACCACCGGCGCACATTTCGCGGGGCCGTCGCGGCGCCGACTGGCCATGGCGATGGGCGCCATCCGGGCGCGGGAGTCCCTGGATTCGGCCGCCGGGTGGCTGGCCCCGCTGGGCGGTTCGCACCTGCGCTCCGGCGAGGAAATGGCCCGGTTGTTCGCGCATGTGCCCTTTGGGGGCCCTGATGCGGTGGCCGCGGCCGCCGAGCTGGGCGAGCAGTGCGCGTTCGGGCTGGCGCTCATCGCCCCGCAACTGCCGCCGTTCGACGTGCCCGCCGGGCACACCGAGGACAGCTGGCTGCGGCAGTTGACCATGGCCGGGGCGCGCGAGCGCTACGGGTCGGCCGAAAGCGCGCCGCGCGCGTATGCCCAGATCGAACACGAACTGAAAGTTATTGCGCAGCTGACATTTCCGGGCTACTTCCTGGTGGTGCACGACATCGCCCGGTTCTGCCGGGAGAACAACATCCTGTGCCAGGGCCGGGGATCGGCCGCCAACTCCGCGGTCTGTTACGCCCTCGGTGTCACCGCCGTCGACCCGGTGGCCAACGAGCTGCTGTTCGAGCGCTTCCTGTCGCCGGCCCGCGACGGACCGCCCGACATCGACATGGACATCGAGTCCGATCAGCGCGAAAAGGTCATCCAGTACGTCTACGACCGCTACGGCCGCGACTACGCCGCCCAGGTCGCCAACGTCATCACCTACCGGGGAAAGATCGCGGTGCGCGACATGGCTCGCGCCCTGGGCTTCTCGCAGGGGCAGCAGGACGCGTGGAGCAAGCAGATCAGCCACTGGAGCGGGCTTGCCGACTCGCCAGATGTGGAGGGCATCCCCGAACCGGTGGTCGATCTGGCCAACCAGATCCAGAACCTGCCGCGGCACATGGGCATTCACTCCGGCGGCATGGTGATCTGCGACCGCCCGATCGCCGATGTGTGCCCGGTGGAGTGGGCGCGCATGGAGAATCGCAGCGTCCTGCAGTGGGACAAAGATGACTGTGCGGCAATCGGATTGGTGAAGTTCGATCTGCTCGGGCTGGGCATGCTCTCGGCGCTGCACTATGCCATCGACTTGGTGGCCGAGCACAAGGGGATCGAGGTGGATTTGGCCCGCCTCGACCTCTCCGAGCCGGCGGTGTACGAGATGCTGGCCCGTGCCGATTCCGTCGGCGTGTTCCAGGTGGAGTCGCGCGCGCAGATGGCCACGCTGCCCCGGCTGAAGCCGCGGGTGTTCTACGACCTGGTGGTGGAGGTCGCGCTGATCCGTCCAGGCCCCATCCAGGGTGGGTCGGTGCACCCGTATATCCGGCGGCGCAACGGTGTGGCCCCGGTGGTCTACGACCATCCCTCTATGGAACCCGCATTGCGAAAGACCTTGGGGGTGCCGCTCTTTCAGGAGCAACTGATGCAGCTCGCGGTCGACTGCGCCGGATTCTCGGCCGCCGAGGCCGATCAGCTGCGCCGCGCCATGGGGTCCAAGCGCTCGACCGAACGCATGCGACGGCTGCGCGGCCGGTTCTAC
>DASTKA010000269.1:0-4154 GCA_035716165.1 Mycobacterium sp.
CACTCAGACACCACCCGCCTTCGACCGCGACGATCCGCTCGGCCTCGACGCGTCGCTGTCCAGCGATGAGCTTGCGGTGCGCGACACCGTGCGGGAATTCTGCGCCGAGCATGTTCTCCCGCACGTCGCGGAGTGGTTCGAGATCGGCGACCTGCCGGTCCGCGAACTGGCCAAGGGGTTCGGCCAGCTCGGCCTGCTGGGCATGCACCTGGACGGGTACGGCTGCGGCGGCGCCTCGGCCGTGCACTACGGGCTGGCGTGCGTGGAGCTCGAGGCCGCCGACTCCGGACTCCGGTCGATGGTCTCGGTGCAGGGGTCGCTGGCGATGTTCGCGATCTGGAACTTCGGATCCGAGGAGCAGAAGCAGGAATGGCTGCCCGGCATGGCCACCGGCGAGCTGCTCGGCTGCTTCGGGCTGACCGAACCCGATGTCGGCTCCGATCCCGCCGCTATGAAAACCCGTGCGCGCCAAGACGGTTCGGACTGGGTGCTCAACGGCCGCAAGCTGTGGATCACCAACGGCTCGGTCGCCGACGTCGCGGTCGTGTGGGCCGCCACCGACGACGGGATCCGCGGTTTCATCGTGCCGACCAAGACGCCCGGATTCAGCGCCAACACGATTCACCACAAGCTGTCGCTGCGGGCCTCGATCACCAGTGAGCTGGTGCTCGACGACGTGCGGGTGCCGGCCGAGGCGATGCTGCCCGAGGCCAAGGGGCTGCGCGGACCGCTGTCGTGTCTGTCCGAGGCCCGGTACGGAATCGTCTGGGGCTCCATGGGAGCGGCCCGCTCCGCCTGGCAGGCGGCGCTGGACTACGCCACGCAGCGCACCCAGTTCGGCCGCCCCATCGCCGGCTTCCAGCTGACCCAGGCCAAGCTCGTCGACATGGCGGTCGAGCTGCACAAGGGCCAGCTGTTGTCGCTGCACCTGGGCCGCCTCAAGGACAGCGTCGGGCTGCGTCCCGAGCAGGTCAGCTTCGGCAAGCTCAACAACACCCGCGAGGCGATCAAGATCTGCCGGACCGCACGAACCATATTGGGCGGCAACGGGATATCGCTGGAGTACCCCGTCATCCGGCACATGGTCAACCTGGAATCGGTGCTGACGTACGAGGGCACGCCGGAGATGCACCAGCTCGTTCTCGGGCAGGCGTTCACCGGCAGTGACGCCTTCCGCTGACAGGAGACCGATGGCCGCACGCCTGGAGTACACGCCCGAGCATCACCAGTTCCGGGAACTGGTACGCGATTTCGTGCGACGGTCGGTCGTGCCCAAGCACGAGACCTGGGAACGGGACGGCCAGTGGGACCGCTCACTGTTCATCGAAGCCGGCAAGCTTGGGCTGCTTGGCTTTTCGGTGCCCGAGCATCTCGGCGGCCCGGGCGTGGCCGACTTCCGCTACAACGCGATCGTCATCGACGAGTTGCAGCGCGCGGGCGCGGCCGCCGAAGCCATCGCCTTCACGCTGCAAAACGACGTGGTGCTGCCCTATCTCACCGACCTGACCACCCCCGAACAGCAGCAGCGCTGGCTGCCCGGCGTGGTCACCGGCGAGACGGTGCTGGCCATCGCGATGACCGAACCCGGCACGGGCAGCGACCTGGCCGGTATCCGGACGACGGCGGTGCGAGACGGTGACGACTACATCGTCAACGGCGCCAAGACGTTCATCTCCAACGGGCAGATCGGCGATCTCTTCGTCATCGCGGTGCGCACCTCTGGCGACCGCCACCAAGGGCTGTCGCTCCTGGTCGTCGACCCCGCCACACCCGGCTTCTCCCGCGGGCGCAACCTGGAGAAGATCGGCCTACACGCCCAGGACACCAGCGAACTCACCTTCACCGATATGCGGGTGCCGAGGGCCAATCTGCTCCAAGACGAAGGCAAGGGTTTCTACCAGCTGATGAAAAACCTGCCCCAGGAGCGGCTCGCGCTCGGGGTGGGCGCGGTGGCCGCCGCCGAAGGCATCCTCGCCGAGACGCTGAACTATGTGCGTGACCGCACGGCGTTCGGCTCACCGATCGCCAGCTTCCAGAACAGCCAATTCGTCCTCGCCGAGGTCGCAACCGAAATCGACATCGCCCGTACCTATCTCGACGACTGCCTGGCCGAACACCTGGCGGGTGAGCTGACCGCCGCGCGCGCCGCCCGGCTGAAGTGGTGGACCACCGACCTGCAGGTGCGCACCGCCGACCGCTGCCTGCAGTTGCACGGCGGGTACGGCTACATGCGCGAATACAGCGTGGCGCGCGCCTTCGTCGACGCCCGCATCCAGACTATCTACGGCGGCACCAATGAGATCATGAAGACGATCATTGCCAAGGACCTGGGCATCTGAGATTGATCGCCGAGGACCGCCGCGCAGACTTTGCGCACGTGCTGGAATAGGGGTCATGGAACTCACCCGTCCCGTTCGCAGCATGGTCGCGCTGCTGCTGGCCCTGGGTGCCGCCGCCGGCATGCCGACGGCGGGCGGCGATCCCACCGCGGCGCTGCCCCCCATGACCTCGAGCGGCAGCGGGCCGATCATCGGCGGTGGCGGCAATGCCGGGATCGCCCAGCAGTTGTTCAGCTTTGGCAAGCCTGAGGTGCAGGAGGTCGACGGCTCGGACGCCGCGCAATTCATCACGACCGCCGCCGCGAGCACGAGTTCGCAACTGGCCGCGCCCTTCTCGCTGATGCGCCGGGCGCTGGCGTGCCAGACGAACAGCGCCGGATTCGGGGCGCGGGCCTACCGGCGCAGCGATGGGCAGTGGGGAGGCGCGATGGTGGTCGCGGCCAAGAGCGCCACGCCGAACGTCGACAGCCTGGTCGCCTGCGCCAAGACCAACTGGCGCAGACCCACGGCCGGTACGCAGAATGGGCTCTGCAACTCCGGTTGGAGCACCCCCAACACCTTCGAGAGCCGCCGCGGCGAGACTTATTACGTCTTGCTCGCCGGCACCGCCGACGACTTCTGCACCACGGTCAACGGAAAATTCAAGGACAACTCCAACGGGTGGCCGTTCTAAACAGGAGGGGCGAGCATGTCGCGTCATCACGTCGTCATCATCGGAAGCGGATTCGGCGGACTGAACGCGGCCAGGGCGCTCAAACGGGCCGACGTGGACGTCACCCTGATCTCGAAGACGACGACCCATCTGTTCCAGCCGTTGCTGTACCAAGTGGCCACCGGCATCCTGTCCGAGGGTGACATCGCCCCCACCACCCGACTGATCCTGCGGCGGCAGAAGAACGTCCGGGTGCTGTGGGGCGACGTCAGCGAGGTCGACCTGACGGCGAAGACGGTCACCTCGCACCTGATGGGCATGCAGACGGTGACGCCGTTCGACAGCCTCATCGTGGCTGCGGGCGCGCAGCAGTCGTACTTCGGAAACGACCAGTACGCGGCCTTCGCCCCCGGCATGAAAAGCGTCGACGACGCCCTCGAGCTGCGGGCCCGCATCCTCGGCGCGTTCGAGGCCGCCGAGGTTGCCACCGACCCGGCCGAGCGGCAACGCCGCCTGACGTTCGTGGTCGTCGGCGCCGGGCCGACCGGCGTCGAGCTGGCCGGCGAGATCGTGCAGCTCGCCGAGCGGACCCTGGCCGGGGCGTTCCGGACGATCACCCCCAGCGAATGTCGCGTCATCCTGCTCGACGCGGCACCCGCGGTGCTACCCCCGATGGGCCCCAAGCTCGGCCTCAAGGCGCAGCGGCGGCTGGAGAAGATGGACGTCGAGGTTCAGCTGAATGCGATGGTGACCGCGGTCGACTACATGGGCATCACGATCAAGGAGAAGGACGGCGGCGAGCGCCGCATCGAATGTGCGTGCAAGGTGTGGGCGGCGGGGGTGCAGGCCAGCCCGTTGGGCAAGATGATCGCCGAGCAGTCCGACGGAACCGAGACCGACCGCGCCGGAAGGGTGATCGTCGAACCCGACCTCAGCGTCAAGGGACATCCCTACGTCTTCGTGGTCGGCGACCTGATGTCGGTGCCCGACGTCCCCGGCATGGCGCAGGGCGCCATCCAGGGGGCCCACTACGTCACCAAGCTCATCAAGGAGGCGGTGAAGGGCCACGACGATCCCGCCAACCGCAAGCCGTTCAAGTACTTCGACAAGGGCAGCATGGCGCTGATCTCGCGGTACAGCGCCGTCGCGAAGGTCGGCAAGCT
>DASTKA010000270.1:0-3849 GCA_035716165.1 Mycobacterium sp.
GACCGGTGGCTCAGCACCATCGCCAGGGTGATGTCCTGCTTGCCGGCCTGCCCGAACTCGGGCCAATAGCGGGCCACCGGCGCCTGCAGGTCCAGCTCGCCGCGATCGGCCAGCTGGTGCACGCAGGTCGACGTCAGGCCCTTGGTGCCGGACAGCACCGTCGTGATGGTGTTTTCCCGCCAAGGCCGGGTGCGGGCGGCGTCAGCCCAGCCACCCCACAAGTTGACGACGAGGTCGCCGTCGACCCAGACCGCGACGGCCCCGCCGACCTCGCCGCATTGCGTGAAATTGCGCTCGAAGGCATCGCGCACGCCGACGAAGTCCGGCGCGCATGAGCCATTAATAGGTGCGTGCTTTTTGAGCCCCCCCATTAGTGGCCTTTCTGCAGCAGACAGTTAGCCCGAGCGGGCGACGGGAATCGAACCCGCGTAGCTAGTTTGGAAGACTAGGGCTCTACCATTGAGCTACGCCCGCATGTGTTAGTCGAGCGTGACTGTAGCTGGCGACGAAGGTCAAATCTAATCGACTCGCTTTTGTGATCGCTCCGTGAGGTCCGCCACGTCGCAGCGAAGCCCGTGGCAAACCCGGCGTTGAAGGGCCTTAGGATCATCGAGGTCAGCGCGGGGTGTAGCGCAGCTTGGTAGCGCATCCGCTTTGGGAGCGGAAGGCCGCAGGTTCAAATCCTGTCACCCCGACCAGCACGACCGGCCCCGTGCCTTGCGCACGGCACATCGACAACCAAGAACGAGCGACGACCAAGAACGAGCACTGAGGAGCACACCCGTGAAGAGCACCGTCGAGCAGTTGAGCCCCACCCGGGTGCGCATCAACGTGGAGGTCCCCTTCTCAGAACTCGAACCCGACTTCCAGCGCGCCTATAAGGAGCTGGCCCGGCAGGTGCGACTGCCCGGGTTCCGGCCCGGCAAGGCGCCGGCAAAGTTGCTGGAGGCCCGGTTCGGTCGCGAGGCGATGCTGGATCAGGTCGTCAGCGAGGCGCTGCCGGCGCGGTACGGGCAGGCCGTCGCGGAGTCAGAGGTGCACCCGCTCGGCCAGCCCGAGATCGAGGTCACCAAAAAGGAGTACGGCGGGGAGCTCGCCTTCACCGCCGAGGTCGATGTCCGCCCCAAGCTCTCCCTGCCGGACCCCGGAGCGCTCAAGGTCGCGGTGGACCCCATCGAGGTCAGTGATGACGACGTGGACGCTGAACTGCAGTCTCTGCGTGCCCGGTTCGGCACGCTGACCGGGGTGGACCGCCCGGTGGCCGACGGCGACTTCGTCTCGATCGACCTGTCGGCCATGGTCGACGGCGAAGAGGTGCCGGGCGCCGCCGCCCAGGGCCTGTCCCACGAGGTCGGCTCCGGCCGGCTCATCGCGGGCCTGGACGAAGCCCTGGTCGGCCTGTCCGTCGACGAATCCAAGGAGTTCACCGCGCAGCTGGCGACCGGCGAGCACGCGGGCAAGGACGCGCAGGTCACCGTCACGGTCAAGTCGATCAAGGAACGGGAACTGCCCGAGCCCGACGACGAGTTCGCCCAGCTGGCCAGCGAGTTCGACACCATCGAGGAGCTGAAGACCAACCTGCGCGACCAGGTCGGCCGCACCAAGCGCGCCCAGCAAGCCGAGAACATTCGCGAGGCCGCTCTCGACACGCTGCTCGAGCAGGTCGAGGTGCCGCTGCCGGAGGCGATCGTCAAGGCCCAGGTCGACAGCGCCCTGCACAACGCACTGCACAGCCTCGACCACGACGAATCCAAGCTCGAGGAAGTGCTGGCGCAGCAGGGCAAGTCGCGCGAGGAGTTCGAGAACGAGACGCGCACCGCGGCCGAGACGGACGTCAAGAGGCAACTGCTGCTGGACGCCCTGGCCGACGAGCTGGAGGTCCAGGTCGGCCAGGACGACCTGACCGAGCGGCTGGTGGCCACGTCGCGGCAGTACGGCATCGAGCCCCAGCAGCTGGTGGCCTACCTGCAGGAGAATAACCAGCTGCCGGCCATGTTCGCCGACGTCCGGCGCTCGCTGGCCATCGCCGAGGTGATCCGGGCGGCGACCGTCACCGACACCGCCGGAAACGCCATCGATACCAGTGAGTTCTTCGGCAAGCCGCCCGAGGCCGATGAGGCCGAGCCGGTTGACGAGGCTGAGCAGGCCGGCGAATCCGACGAGGCCGACGCCGCGAAGTGACCGCGCGTGACGCTGTGAGCGAACGCGGGGTGCGTGCCGCGAAACGGCGGGCTCGGTTGGTTAGTGTCGTGAATACGGATCTGAAAGAAAGCAGGTAACCCAGTCGTGACTGACATGCGTTCGAATTCGGTGGGTCTCAACCTCACGGACTCGGTCTATGAGCGCTTGCTCTCCGAGCGCATCATCTTCCTGGGTTCGGAGGTCAGCGACGAGATCGCCAACCGACTGTGCGCGCAGATTCTGCTGCTCGCCGCCGAGGACTCCACCAAGGACATCTCGCTGTACATCAATTCCCCGGGCGGATCGATCAGCGCCGGGATGGCGATCTACGACACGATGGTCCTGGCGCCGTGCGACATCGCCACCTACGCGATGGGCATGGCCGCCTCGATGGGCGAATTCCTGCTCGCCGCCGGCACCAAGGGCAAGCGCTACGCGCTGCCGCACGCCCGCATCCTGATGCACCAGCCCCTCGGCGGGGTGACGGGCAGCGCGGCCGACATCGCCATCCAGGCCGAACAGTTCACGGTGATCAAGAAGGAGATGTTCCGGCTCAACGCCGAGTTCACCGGCCAGTCGATCGAGCGCATCGAGGCGGATTCCGATCGCGACCGCTGGTTCACCGCGCAGGAAGCCCTCGAATACGGCTTCGTCGACCACATCATCACCCGCGCCGCCCACATCACCAATGGAGAAGCCCAGTGAACCCCGAAACCCAACCCCAGGCGCGCTACATCCTGCCGTCGTTCGTCGAGCACTCCAGCTTTGGGATCAAGGAGTCCAATCCCTACAACAAGCTGTTCGAGGAACGCATCATCTTTCTCGGCGTCCAGGTGGACGACGCGTCGGCGAACGACATCATGGCGCAGCTGCTGGTGCTCGAGTCGCTCGACCCCGACCGCGACATCACCATGTACATCAACTCGCCCGGTGGCGGATTCACGTCGTTGATGGCCATTTACGACACCATGCAATACGTGCGCGCCGACATCCAGACGGTGTGCCTGGGTCAGGCCGCCTCGGCGGCGGCGGTGTTGCTGGCCGCCGGCACGCCGGGGAAGCGGATGGCGCTGCCCAACGCCCGGGTCCTCATCCACCAGCCTTCGCTGCAGGGTGTGATCCAGGGGCAGTTCTCCGATCTGGAGATTCAGGCCGCCGAGATCGAGCGGATGCGCACGCTGATGGAAACCACCTTGGCCCGCCACACCGGCAAGGACGCCGCGACGGTCCGCAAGGACACCGACCGGGACAAGATCCTGACCGCCGAAGAGGCCAAGGATTACGGGATCATCGACACCGTGCTCGAGTACCGGAAGCTTTCGGCGCAGACCGCCTAGCGCCTCGCCGAACGTGCACTCACGGCGAATCCCTGACTCGTTTTTCGCCCTCATCGCACGCTCGGCGGAGTTCGGCGATAGCGCCGGGCCCGACCCGGCAGCATCCCCCGACGATGCGGGCGCCGGCCGCGATCCACTGCGCGGCCAGGTCCGCGCTGAACCGGGACGGGCCGATCCACCTGCGCCGTAGGGCATCCCAGCGTTCACCGCTGTTGGGGTAGACGATGACGGGTTTCCCGACGGCCGCCGCGTGCGCAATCGCGGGCAACACGTCCTCGGGCGCGCAGCAGTTCACCCCCAGCGCGACGATCTCGTCGACGCCGGCGGCCAC
>DASTKA010000271.1:0-6140 GCA_035716165.1 Mycobacterium sp.
CGCCCCCATCGACGCCACCACCGCCTTGCCGCGCTTGCGAGCCCTTTTCACTTCGCGCCACAGGGTTTCCGCCGCGGTGACCGAACCCCCGGGACTGTTCACCCGCAGCACGATCGCGGACACCGATTCGTCGGCGGTGGCTTCCCGCAGCGCCGAGGCGATGGTGTCGCTGCCGACGGTGGAGGCGCCGAACGGCAGGAACTGCGGTCCACCACGCCCGTCGACGATCTCGCCGTCGATGTTGATGACCGCCACCGTGGGCTTGGCGCGGCGACCGGGAACAGAGGGCACCGGCGGGGCCAGCCATGACCGCGCCGCACCTGCGTAGCGCGACACGTACAGCCGCGGTGGGGTGTTCTCCTCGGAAACATGCTCAACCCCAACCAATTCCGCCACGCGATCGTAGGCTTCGTCCCGGAAGCCGATCCGGTCGACGAGGCCAGAGGCCACGGCCTCCTCGCGCAACAGCGGTGCGCGATCGGCGAGCGTGTCCAGCGCACCGGTGTCGAGCTTGCGGGATGCCGCCACCGCTTCCCACACCTGTTCCTGCACGCTCTGCAGCATCCGGGTGACGGCCTCGCGGTGGGCCTCGGTGAAGCCGTGCTCGGTGTAACGGTTTGCCGCCGACTTGTATTCGCCGCGCGCGATGAATTGGGGTTCGATGCCGGCCTTGTCGAACGCGGCGCGCAGGAAGGTCGCGTTGCTGGCGAAGCCGATCAGCCCGACGCTTCCCGCGGGCTGCATCCACACCTCACCGAAGGCCGAAGCCAGGTAGTAGGACAACGTGCCGGGGTAGGTCTCGGCCCAGGCCAGTGACGGCTTGGCGGCGGTGAAAGCGACGATCGCCTCGCGCAGCTCCTGCACGGCGGCCGTCGGCGACGCCGTGAGTTGCACACGGGCGATCAACCCGGCCACCCGCGGATCCTCGGCCGCCCGGTAGATGGCGGCCACCACGTCGCGCAGCGCCGTCGGCCGGCTCCCCCCGCTGATGATGGCCAGCGGATCGAAGCCTGTCGTCTCCGGCGGCATCGCGCGCAGGTCCAATTCGAGCACGCAGCCGCTGGGCACGCCATGATGGCGGGCGGTGTCGACCCGGCCGGCCAGGGCCCGAACCTCGTCCGCCCCCTTTGACAGGCCGGGGATCGAAGGCAGGAAAGCGAACATGTCTGCAGACTACCGATGCACGGCCGTACGGTGGTCGGGTGAGGTTCTCCATCGCGATCCCGCAGTTCGATTACGACGGCTTCGACGCGGCGGGGCTGCGCGCTTTCCTCGCGCGCGCCGAAGAACTCGGGTTCGAGGGCGGCTGGCTGCTCGAACAGATCATCGGGCCCGCACCGCTGTTGGCTCCGCTGGAGCTGCTGGCGTATTGCGCCGCCTGCACCGAGCGACTACGCCTGGGCGTGGGCGTGCTGGTGACGTCGTTGCACGACCCGCTGCAGTTGGCCTCGGCCGCCACCGCCGTCGACCGACTCAGCCACGGCCGCTTGGACATTGGTGTCGCACCGGGAGGCGGTAGGCGGAAATTCGCCGCCTTCGGTGTGGACAAGGACACCTTCATCTCGTATTTCACCGAGGGCCTGGAGCTGATGAAGGCGGCCTGGTCCGACGAGCCGAGGGTGACGTTTCACGGTCGGTTCCGCGATGTCGACGATCTGCCCATCCAGCCCAAGCCGGTGCAACGCCCACACCCGCCGATCTGGTTCGGGGGGCTCGCCCCCAAGGCGCTGGCCCGCGCCGTCCGGCATGGCGACTCATTTCTGGGCGCCGGCTCGTCGACCACCGAAGCGTTCGCCGGCGCCGTGACCGTTGTGCGCCGAGAGCTCGACGAGCAAGGCAAGGATCCGGCGAAATTCACCATCGGCAAACGGGTCTACCTGATGGTCGACGATGACGCCGCCAAGGCCCGCGAACGTGTGCTCGCCGGGCTGGACCGCATCTACGGGCGGATGCCCGGCGTGCAGGACGTACCGGTGTCCGGCACACCCGACGACGTGGTGCGTGGGCTGCGCGATGTCATCGACGCGGGAGCGCAGATGGTGCTGTTGAACCCCGTCGGCATCGACGCCGACGAGAACGGCGAGCAGATGGAACGCCTTGCCGCGGAAGTGATTCCGCAGCTGAGCTAGCTAGGACAGCTCGGTCGCCGAACCGCCTGCGGCGGTGATCTTCTCGCGTGCGCTGCCGCTGAACTTGTGCGCGGACACTTCGACCTTGACCGTCAGCTTGCCGTCGCCGAGGACCTTGACCAGCGAGTTGCGGCGGACCGCACCCTTGGCCACGAGCTCGTCCACGCCGATCGAACCGCCCTGCGGGAAAAGCCGATTGAGGTCACCGACATTGACGATCTCGTACTCGGTGCGGAACCGGTTCTTGAATCCCTTGAGCTTGGGCAGCCGCATGTGAATCGGCATCTGGCCACCCTCGAAGGTCGCCGGCACGTTCTTGCGTGCCTTGGTGCCCTTGGTACCGCGACCGGCGGTCTTACCCTTGGAGCCCTCACCGCGACCGACTCGGGTGCGCGCGGTCTTCGACCCGCGCGCCGGCTTGAGATCGTGCAGCTTGATCGTCATTTCTTGCTACCTCCGGTACCCGCCTCGGCCGGCTCTACCTCGACGAGGTGGCTGACCGCCGCGATCAGTCCGCGGGTCTGCGCGTTGTCCTCGCGGATCACCGAGTGGCGAATCCGCCGCAGGCCCAGGGTGCGCAGGGACTCACGCTGCTTCCAGCGGGCCCCGATGGTGCTGCGCACCTGGGTGATCTTCAGTTGACTACTCATGGTTGTGCCCCCGAAGCCTGGGCCTCTCGCGCCGCCGCGCTGGCCATCGCGTCACTCTCGCGGCGCGCCTTGAGCATTCCGGCCGGCGCAACGTCCTCGATAGGCAGGCCGCGTCGTGCGGCCACCTCCTCCGGCCGCTGCAGCAGCTTGAGCGCGGTGACCGTCGCGTGCACCACGTTGATCGCGTTGTCGCTACCCAGCGACTTCGCCAGGATGTCGTGCACGCCAGCGCATTCCAGCACCGCACGGGCGGCGCCACCGGCGATCACACCGGTACCCGGGCTGGCCGGGCGCAGCAGCACCACGCCGGCCGCCGCCTCACCCTGCACCGGGTGGGTGATGGTCCCGCGGATCAGCGGCACCCGGAAGAAGCTCTTGCGGGCCTCCTCGACGCCCTTGGCGATGGCCGCGGGAACTTCCTTGGCCTTGCCGTAGCCGACGCCGACCATGCCGTTGCCGTCGCCGACGATCACCAGTGCGGTGAAGCTGAATCGCCGTCCACCCTTGACCACCTTGGAGACACGGTTGATCGCGACAACCCGCTCCAGGTAGTTGCTCTTGTCGCCGTCGCGGTCGCGGCCACCACGACCGCCGTCACCGCGCCGGCCGCGGCTGTCGCGGTCCCCGCGCGAGTCACGGCTGTCGCGGGCGCCTTGTCCGCCGGCCGGCTGCTCCGCCATTATGCGGTCCTTCCAGTAGTCATCAGAATTGCAATCCGTTCTCGCGTGCGGCATCGGCCAGCGCCGCGATCCGTCCGCCGTAGGTGTATCCGCCCCGGTCGAAGACCACGCTGTCGATGCCCGCGGCCTTGGCGCGCTCGGCGATCAGCTGGCCCACCCGCACGCTGCGGGCTTTCTTGTCCCCCTGCAGGCTGCGCACGTCGTCCTCGATCGACGACGCGGCGGCCACCGTGGTGCCGGACTCGTCGTTGACCAGTTGCACGTGGATGTGTCGCGCGGACCGGTTGATCACCAGGCGCGGACGCTGCGGGGTGCCGGCGATTTTCTTGCGCAGCCGCGCGTGCCTACGCACCCGAGAGACGCGCCGGGCCTCGGATACGCTCTGCCCCACCGGCTTTCGCGCGGCGGTGCCAGCTTGTTTTTGCGCCATGATTACTTACCTGTCTTTCCGACCTTGCGGCGGATCTGCTCACCCTCGTACCGCACGCCCTTGCCCTTGTACGGGTCGGGGCGGCGCAGACGGCGGATGTTCGCCGAGATCTGGCCGACCTTCTGCTTGTCGATCCCGGTGATGGTGAATTTCGTCGGCGACTGCACGGCGAACGTGATGCCGTCCGGCGCCTCGATCACCACGGGGTGGCTGTAGCCCAGCGCGAACTCGAGGTTGGAACCCTTGAGCTGCACCCGGTAGCCGACGCCGAAGATCTCCATCTTGGTGGTGTAGCCCTGCGTCACGCCGGTGACGAGGTTCGACACCAGGGTGCGCGACAGTCCGTGCAATGAGCGGTTGCGCCGCTCGTCGTTGGGACGGGTGACCACAATCGCGCCATCCTCGTTGCGCGACACGGCGATCGGCTCGGCCACCGTCAGATCCAGGACGCCCTTGGGTCCCTTCACCGACACCTTCTGACCATCGATCGTCACGTCGACCCCGGACGGAACCGGAACCGGCTGCTTACCAATGCGAGACATAGTCTTTCGTTACCTCCCCGCCCTTACCAGACGTACGCGAGGACTTCGCCGCCCACGCCCTGTCGGGCCGCCTGGCGATCGGTCAGCAGGCCCGAGGAGGTGGAGATGATCGCCACACCCAGGCCACCGAGCACGCGCGGCAGATTGGTGGATTTCGCATAAACCCGCAGACCGGGCTTGGACACGCGGCGCAGGCCGGCGATGCTGCGCTCCCGGCTGGGCCCGTACTTGAGCTGAACCACCAGCGACTTGCCGACCCGAGCATCCTCGGTGTGGAAATCGGTGATGTAGCCCTCGCTCTTGAGGATCTGCGCGATGTTCGCCTTGATCTTCGAGTGCGGCAGCGTCACCTCGTCGTGATACGCCGAATTGGCGTTGCGCAGACGTGTCAAGAAGTCCGCGATGGGGTCAGTCATCGTCATAGTTCAGTCCTACGTCCCGTCACCAGCTGCTCTTCTGCACGCCGGGCAGTTCGCCCGCGTGCGCCATCTCGCGCAGGCAAATCCGGCACAGGCCGAATTTGCGGAAGACCGCGCGGGGGCGGCCGCACCTGTTGCAACGGGTATAGCCGCGCACCGCGAACTTCGGCTTGCGTGCGGCCTTGTTGACCAGTGCCTTCTTTGCCATGTACTCAGTTCTCCTTGAAGGGAAAGCCGAGGGCCCGCAACAGCGCTCGTCCCTCGTCGTCAGTCGTCGCCGAGGTGACGACGTTGATGTCCATGCCGCGGACCCGGTCGATCTTGTCCACGTCGATCTCGTGGAACACCGACTGCTCGGCGAGCCCGAAGGTGTAGTTGCCGGCACCGTCGAACTGCTTGGGCGACAGCCCGCGGAAGTCGCGGATACGGGGCAGCGCGATCGAGGTGAGACGGTCGAGGAACTCCCACATCCGGTCTCCGCGCAGGGTGACCCGCGCGCCGATCGGCATACCCTCACGCAGTTTGAACTGCGCGATGGACTTGCGCGCGCGACGGATTTCGGGGCGCTGTCCGGTGATCAGGCCGAGGTCGTTGACCGCGCCGTTGATCAGCTTCGCGTCCCGCGCCGCATCGCCGACGCCCATGTTGACGACGACCTTGGTCACCGTCGGGATCTGCATGACGTTGCCGTAGCCGAACTGCTGCTGCAGCGAATCGCGAATCTCGCTGCGGTAGCGCTCTTTCAGGCGCGGCTGAACCTTTTCTGCAGTACTCATCAGATGTCCTTGCCGTTGCGCTTGGAGATACGGACCCGCTTGCCGGTCTCCTCGTCGAGCCGGTAACCGACGCGGGCGGGCTTACCGTCGGAGTCGACGACCATCACGTTGGAGACGTGGATGGGCGCTTCCTGGGTGACGATCCCACCGGACTGCGCACCGCGCTGGTTGGTCGAAATCGCGGTGTGCTTCTTGATCCGGTTGACGCCCTCGACCAGCACTCGGTCGCGTTCCGGGTAGGCCTGCAGCACCTTGCCTTTGGCACCCTTGTCCTTGCCGGCGATGACCAGGACGGTGTCGCCCTTGCGGACCTTCATTTACAAAACCTCCGGGGCAAGCGAGATGATCTTCATGAACCGCTTCTCGCGCAGTTCGCGGCCCACCGGCCCGAAGATGCGCGTCCCGCGCGGGTCGTTGTCGGGCTTGATGATCACCGCGGCGTTCTCGTCGAACTTGATGTAGCTGCCGTCGGGACGCCGGCGCTCCTTGACCGTGCGCACCACGACGGCCTTGA
>DASTKA010000272.1:0-2525 GCA_035716165.1 Mycobacterium sp.
GGGGTTCGCTGGTGGGTATACAGCCCAACGGGCTGGAGGTCTTCCTGCCCACCGGCCATGCCTTCCGCTTCCCGTCCTGGTCGGTCGAGCGCGTGGTGATGCCGTGGATCGTGCGCTGGGGTATGTATCGGGGGGTGCGCCGGAACAACCCGCTGGGGTAAGGGGCGAGCCGACGGCTCAGACGCCATTGAGCAGCAGCATGAGCCCGTAATCCATGTGGATCTGTTGATGGCAATGCAGCAGCGAAAGGCCGGGTTGGTCGGCGACGAAATCGATCTCCATGATTTGGTAACCGCCGAGCATGGCGACATCCTTGCGCACCCCGGCGGTCGGAGTCCCGGCAAACCGGGTGATCTCGAAGGTGTGCCGGTGCAAGTGCATCGGATGCAGGTCATCGCTGGCATTGCGGAGGCGCAGCCGATAGCGCTTGCCACGCTCGATGTCGAGCACGGGTTTGTTGGTGTCCATCGCGAACGGCGCACCGTTGATGGTCCAGACGTTGAAACCGTTGTCGGCGGCGTTGCGTTTTTCTATCAGCATGTCGATGGTGTGATCGGGCGGTGGAACGCTGGCAAGTCGGGCCGTGCCGAACAACCGGTAATCCCACCGGAACGGCGGCGGCGGCGCCCACTGCGGATCCCCACGGCGCCCGGCATATTCGACGACCACCCCCATCCCGCGGCCTCGATCGTCGTCGGACACGTCGCCCAACACCCAGACACCCGGGGTGGACATGTCGACGATGGCCGAGATCCGTTCGCCCGCGCCGAGCCACAACACCGGCACGACCGCCGGCACGGGTACGGGGTTGCCGTCCAGCGCGACGATGTCGAAGGTGTGCCCGGGCAGGGCCAGACTGCGGGTTTCGGTGGCGCTGCCGTTGAGGACGTGAAGCAGCACCCGCTGACCGGTTTGCACCCGGATGGGATCGCCGTGACCCAGCATGCGTCCGTTGATGGCGAACGCCCCGTAACCCACTTCGTTGCCGGGTGACTCGCCTCGGCCGAGTGAAGCGGCCATCGACGACTCGCCCCTGTCCCTGAGACCCTGGTCCTGCTCACCGGCCAGGAAGTCGCTGGCCATGTCGCCCCCGCGGCTGAGCGCGGGCTCAAACTCCTTGAGCGTCAAGAAGATTTCCTGATCGTATGCGCCGGTGTTCTGCGCGGGCTCGATGTAGACCGGCCCCACCAAGCCGCTGTATTGGCCCCGGGGCAGGTCGGCGCGCGGGACGACGTGTGTGTGATAGAAGCGGTAACCCGCCGGGCCGGGGACGAACGAAATCCTCCGCATGCCGTGCGCGGGTATGCCGGGGGTACCCTCCTCGGCCGCGCCGTCGACGTCGACACCGACGTGCTGGCCGTGCCAGTGCAACTGCTCCGGGAAATCGGTGTCGTTGAAGACATCGACCGTCGTGCGCCGGCCCTCCGTGAGCCGCAGCAGCGGGCCGGGAAACTGGCCGTTGTAGGTCAGGGTCGACACTATCCGGCCCGGGGCCAACTCGACATTCCCGGAGCCGATCCGCAGTGTGTAATCGGCTTTGCCGCCAGTTGGCCCCTGGGGCGGCGGCCGCGAACAGGCGGCCCCCGCCGCCAGCGCGACACCGGCCCAGGTGCAGAACTCACGCCGGTTGAGCTCCATGCTCACCGCCCGTCCGCGCGGACGCTCAGGACAGGCGCGAAGAAGTCGAGCCGCTGGCTCAATTCTTGTGCCGTAGAACGGAATTCCGACAGACCGGCGGCCGACGGGTCGGGCAGGCTCCAATGCATCGTGGTGACCAGATCGTGCTCGCGCGCATATTCGCGCACCTTGTCACACAATGTGATCACGCAGTCGAAGCGGCGTCGGGCGACCGCGTCCAGAGATTGGGGCCGGATGCCGCTGAGGTCGATGTCGTACTCGTCGCGCATGACCCGGATCGCGTTGGCGTGCAGCTGAGATTTCGGATGGCTGCCCGCGCTCGCCGTTCGAATGCGGCCACGGCTCCGCTTGTGCAGCAGCGCCGCGGCCATCGGTGAGCGCGCGCTGTTGCCGGTGCACAAAAACAACACCGACCGCGGTGTCGCGCCGCGGCGCGGGCCGGGCGCCAACGCCGGATGCAGAGCCGCGGCCGCCTCGCCGAATGCCTTGGCACACTGCGTCACGTCCAACCGGTAGTAGGTGTCGCGGCCGTCGAAGCTACTGCGTCGCCCGTCGATGAGCCCGGCCGAGCGCAACAGCCGCAAGTGATACGAGACCAGGTTCTGCGGCTCTCCGACGGCGGCAGCCAGTTCCCGCACCCGGTGGTCCCCCGATGCCAGCTCGGTCAGCAACGCCCACCGCAATGGATGCGACGCCATCCGCATCAGCGGTGGAACGGCCCCTCGATTGGCTGCCGTCATACGTCCGCACAATACATCAAACTGATTTGATAGGTTAGTCCTGCCGCAGTTGCATTCGACATGCGAGGAGACCCGGTGCCCGAACCAACCCCGGTGAACGCCCGGGCCGAACACGGTGAATTGCGCCGCAGCCTTGGGGTTTTCGAT
>DASTKA010000273.1:0-4488 GCA_035716165.1 Mycobacterium sp.
AAATACACGCTGCAGGGCGGCATTTCGGTGCAGGTGCGGACCGAGTCCGCGGACTGCGTGATCGCCGTGCGCGACACCGGCGTCGGTATCGCCGCCGAGGATCTGAAGCTGCTGTTCGAGCGCTTCTACCGGGCCGACAACCCCCGCGGCCGCAGCGTGGAAGGCACCGGCATCGGGTTGTCTCTGGTCCGCGGTCTGGTCGAATTGCACCGGGGCGCGGTGGCGATCGACAGCGAAGTGGACCATGGCACAACCGTGACCATCCGGGTGCCGCGATCGGCCTCGGGCGCGGTCGCCGACCCGTCGCCCGCCGGGCCGGACGAGACCAATCCGTACGTCGCCGAGGCCAGTCAGTGGGTGACGTCGGTCGCCGAACCCGTCGCCGCCGCACCCGAGACGGGCCGCCGGCTGGTGCTGATCGCCGATGACAATGCCGACATGCGTGCCCACCTGGACCGGGTGTTGTCCACCCGTTGGGAAACGGTGCTGGTGGCCGACGGCGAGTCGGCGCTGGCCGCGACCCGCAACCTGCGCCCCGACGCGATCGTGACCGACGTGATGATGCCCGGGCTCGACGGCTTCGGATTCGTCGCCGCCGTGCGTGCGGACCCAGACCTGGCGGCCACGCCGATCCTGATGCTGTCCGCACGGGCCGGCGCGGAGGCGGTCAACGAGGGCTACGCCGGTGGCGCCGACGACTACCTGCCCAAGCCGTTCCGGTCGCAGG
Organism: Mycobacterium sp.; assembly: GCA_035716165.1. Lineage (GTDB taxonomy): Bacteria > Actinomycetota > Actinomycetes > Mycobacteriales > Mycobacteriaceae > Mycobacterium. Next base: position 728 of record DASTKA010000273.1, read on the forward strand.
AGCTGATCGACCGGGTGGCATCGAGGTTGTCCGCGGTGAACCGGGAGCGTGACCGGCAGCGTCGCGAGGCGCAGTCGCTCCTGGCCTCGGATCTGGTGCAGCTCGACTCGGCGCTGCAGGGCACCAGCACGGTCGCCGGAATCATGGAGGCCCTGCTGGGCTCCTCCTTCGGCTCCGGTGACGCCGGTGCCGTCGCGATCGGCGTCATCGACGGCGAGCAATACCTGCGGTTCGAATACGCCGGCGATCTCCCCACGGAGTTTCGGGACCGCTATCACGTCGTCGCGCTCGATGCCCCGTTGATCGGCGCCGACGTCGCACGTACCGGCGAATCGATGGTCGTCGCGGACACGTTCGACCTGCCCCCGCGCTACGAGCACGCGGTCCGGGACAGCGCGGCGGTCATCCGCGCCTGCGTGGCCCATCCGCTGCGCGATGGCGCGGGTCACATCCTCGGGGTGCTGGCGTTGCTGTGGCCGACACCGCGGCAATTCGACGCCGCCGAGCTCGACACCTTCGGCCGCATGGCCGAGCTGACCTCCTCGGCCCTGGACAGGGTGCGTCTCATGGCCCGCGAACACGAGATCGCCATCGACTTTCAAGAGCACCTGCTCGACCTGGATCGCGGCTCCACCGCCGCGGTCGTGTCGGCCGTCTACCAGCCTGCGGGGGAGGCCATGCGGGTCGGTGGCGACTGGTATTCGGTCACCCCGTTGGACCACCCCGGCAGCATCGCGATATCGGTCGGCGACGTGGTGGGACACGGCCTGCCCGCGGCGATCGTGATGAGCAGGTTGCGTGCCGCGGTCGCCGCGTCCGCGCTCACCGCGGGCAACCCGGACGCCGTGCTGGGTTCGCTGGACCGATACGGCGCCAGCGTCGACGGTGCGCGCTGCGCAACGGTGGCCTACGCGCTGGTCGAGAACGCGAGCCAGGGGGGCGGGGCCACCGTCAGCTACAGCTGCGCCGGGCACCCCTATCCGCTGCTGGTGCTGCCCGACGGGCGGGCCGTATATCTGGAGTCCGGCCGGCGCACCCCCGTGTCGGTGAAGGGAAACGGCGCCCACGACGCGGCGGGCCGGCCGCCCGGCGACACCGCGACGGCCGAGCTGCCGGCGGGCGGGCTGATCCTGCTCTATACCGACGGGCTGATCGAACGGCCCGGCGAGTCGCTCGACGACGGATTCGACCGCCTGCAGGCGGTCGCGGCGCAGTGCGCCGGCCTGCCGGTGGAACGGATCTGCGCGGAGTTGCTGGCCCGGATGGCCCCGCCGTCCGGCTACCGCGACGACGTCGTGGTACTCGCGTTGCGGCCCAGCCACGTGGCAGCGGGCAGTTTCGCCACCGTGGTGCCGGCCGCACCCGCTCAGATCCCCGTCGTGCGCGACCACCTGCGGGATTGGCTGAACACCATCGTCGTCGCGCCCCATCGCGAAACAGACATCCTGTTGGCAACCGGTGAAGCCGTCACCAACGCGATCGAACACGGCAGCCGAAAGGAGCCACGCGAGACGGTGTCGGTCGAGGCGTTCCTGCAACAGGACACCGTCGTCATCACGGTCAGTGACACCGGCCAGTGGGTCGGCGATTCGTCGGCCAGCCTGCGCAGCCGCCGCCGCGGGCGCGGGCTCACCCTGATGAGCGGGTTGGCCGACGACGTCGAAACGCGTCGCACCCCGGCCGGCACTCGGGTCACCCTGCGGTTCGACCACGCGGTCGCCGGAAACTCCGCCGCGAGCTGACCGGCTAGGCCTCCTCGATCGCCTCGCCGAGCTCCTCCAGCAGCTTGTTGTGGTGGTTGGCCGCCAGGAAGTGTCCGGCGGCGATGACCAGGGCCACCGGCCAGTCGATGAGTTCGAGGGCCGCCAGGGCAGCCAGCCCGCCGAAGTACGCCAGCTGCTCTGGCCTGGGGATTTCCACCTGACCGACCACCGGCAGGTTCACCGCGAAGGTTTCACCCTCGCGGATCTTTTCCACCGCCTCACGCTGAGAGGTACCGCGTCGCGACTTCTTTTCCGCCATCATTTGCCTTTCGGTAACGAAGGGTTTCCCATCTCGCTGGGTGGTGCGATCACCGTCGGACTTATGTCGACGATGACCGACACCGGGCGCGATCCGCTAGTTTCGTCGTTTGCTTCGGTGCTGAGGGTGCCGCTACTCGAACTCTATGCGCTGTTGTGGCGCGTCGGGGTTGTCGAGATTCGGCACAGCGATCGGGCGCCTCGTCGCGGCGCGAAGGTGCCATGCCGGGCGGTGCGGGGCCCGATCTGTCCGGATCCGGCCGCCCATGAGGCACATGGCTTGGTGCGCTGGACGTCGCAGCACGTGGCCCCGGCGGTGATCAGCCGGGCAATCAGCTGATCGGCGGGCTCGCTTAGTTGGTGCTGCGCAACCGCGTGGTGCCCGCCCGGCGTCCGGCCGGTTTCTTGGCCGTCGACTTGGTGGCGGACTTGGCGGGCGTGGCTTTCGCGGCTGCGGAACGCGACGGCGCCGACTTCGACGGCGCGGATTCCACCGGCACGGCTTTGAGATTCGCTTTGACCGCCCTTGGCTCGGTCTCCGGCTTGCGGTTCAACCTCTGCAACAGCAAAGCGCCGCCGCCGACCGCCAGCAGTAGCGGCCACTCGACCAATCCGGCGACGCCGAGCGCGCCGATGGCCAGCGCGGCCGCGGGTGCCGAGTGGCTACCGCTGTTCATGCCGCGCTTGACGCCCTCCGCGGCTCCGGTGACGCCGCCGATGACTCCGTTGACCGCCGCACCACCCACGGCACCGGCGGCCGCGGTCGTCGCGTTCGCCGCGCGGTTCACCGCCTGACTCACGCCTCGGACCGCTCCGCCGATGACACTCATGATCACTCCCTGGCTTGGTTGCTTCTAAAATGCAAAGCCTGCCACCTTGCCATCGCACAGACAACGCGAAGCCGCATCAAAATTTGTCTGAGCCGATGCGGCGTTTGCGCCCGGCCCGACCGCCATGGCCGCGGTCACTCGCTCCTCACATCGATGAGCACCGGCGCGTGATCGCTGGCCGCCTTGCCTTTGCGTTCCTCGCGGACGATCTGCGCGTCAATCACGCGGCCGGCCAAAGCCGGTGAGCCGAGGATGAAATCGATGCGCATGCCTTGTCCCTTGGGGAACCGCAGCCGGGTGTAGTCCCAATACGTGTAGACGCCGGGGCCGGGCGTGAAAGGGCGCACCACATCGGTGAATTGCGCGTCGAGGATGGCGGCGAACGCACGGCGCTCCGGCTCGGAGACATGCGTGGCGCCGGCGAAGAAATCCATACTCCACACGTCGTCGTCCTGCGGGGCGATGTTCCAGTCGCCGGCCAGCGCGATCGCGGCGGCGGGATCGTCACGCAACCATCCTGACGCCGAATCACGCAGCGCTGCAAGCCATTCGAGTTTGTAGGTGTAGTGGGGATCGCCCAGGGCGCGGCCGTTGGGCACGTAGAGGCTCCACATCCGCACGCCGCCGCATGTCGCGGCGAGGGCGCGCGCTTCCGCGGCGGCGGCGACTTCCGGCTTGCTACTCCAGCTGGGTTGCCCGTCGAATCCGATCTGCACATCGTCGAGACCGACGCGCGAGGCGATCGCGACACCGTTCCACTGATTGAAGCCGACGTGGGCGACCTCGTAGCCGAGTTCGAAGAACGGCAGGGTGGGGAATTGGCCGTCGGAGCATTTGGTCTCCTGCATCGCCAGCACGTCGACGTCGGCACGGGCCAGCCAGTCGATGACGCGGGGCAGTCGGGAGCGAA
>DASTKA010000274.1:0-3015 GCA_035716165.1 Mycobacterium sp.
GGAGCCGTCGGGGCGAAAGGGCGTGACCATCGCGGTCAGCACGGTTCCCAACCGGGCTGGGGCGTCAAATCCGACCGTGCTCACGGTGTTCAGGTTACCTGCCGTCGGCAAGGTATTTAGCACCCGCGTTGCCGCGTCCTCGCGCGCCGCGGCGCGTCAGGCCTCGGTCGCCAGCGGGCTGGTCGCGACCTCCGTGCCGTCGGCCAGGGTGGAGATCTCGAAGTCGGCGAACACCGCCGGGGCCACCCCGGCCAGCTGGCGCAGGCATTCGATGGCGAGCCGCCGGATTTCCACGTCGGCGTGCTCGCTGGCGCGCATGGCGATGAAGTGGCGCCACGCCCGGTAGTTGCCGGTCACCACGATGCGGGTCTCGGTCGCGTTGGGCAGCACGGCGCGGGCGGCCTGGCGGGCCTGCTTGCGACGCAACACCCCGAGCTTTTCTCCGGGCTCGCCCGCGGCGAATTTCGCCTCCAACCTGGCCAGCAACTCGGTGTAGGTGGCATGGCTGGCGTCGGCGGCCGCGGCCAGAATCTGCTGCAGTTCCGGGTCGTCTTCCAGGCCCGGAGGGACGACGACGTGCGAGTCCTTCTCGGGGACATAACGCTGTGACAGCTGCGAATAGGAGAAATGCCGATGCCGGATCAGTTCGTGGGTGCACGATCGCGAGATGCCGGTGACATAGAACGACACGCTCGCGTGTTCGAGCACCGAAAAGTGCCCGACGTCGATGATGTGCTTGATGTAGCCGGTGTTGGTCGCGGTCCTGGGGTTGGGTTTCGACCAGCTTTGATAGCAGGCCCGCCCGGCGAACTCGACCAGCGCGGGGCCACCGTCGGCGTCGGTGCTCCACGGCACGTCCGGGGGCGCCAAGAAGTCGGTCTTGGCGATCAGTTGCACGCGCAGCGGCGCGATCTCGGCCACGGCGCTCACCTTAAGGCGTCCCCGGCGGATCGGCGTCTCTGACCCGCACCTTGCCCGAGACCAGCAACGGCAGCAGCGCATCACGCAAGGCCGACAGCCGCCCGCTCTCGGTGCGACGGGCGTGACACAGCGCACCCAGTCCGCTGATCGTCCGCAACGCCGCCGGATTCAGCCGGCGGACGTCCGGGACCGGCACGTCCAGCAGGTCGCGGGGTTGGATCCGCTGGCGGCTCCCCGAGGTTCCCGCGGCCCGCTGCTGCAGCCGCAGCGAGACGTCCGGTTGCCGCAGCGCCGACCACAGCGCCGAGGAATCGACGCCGACCGGCCTCAGCACGACGAACTCGGTACTGGCCACCGCCATCTCCGGTGGCAGGCTCAGCACGTTCCAGATCCGCGGGATCCGCGGGTTCAGCTTGGCGAACAAGACGCACGGCTCGGACAGCAGCAGCTTGGCGCTGCGCACCGCCGCGGCGTCGACCAGGCGGGGTTTCGCGCCGTCGTCGAACGCCGGGAGGCTGAAGTGGGCGAGTCGATCGTCGAATTCGCTCACGTTGCGGGTTTCCGCCTGCCGGCTCGCCAGGCTGGACAGCCGCACGTGATCCGCCGCCGACTCCGCCAGGGCAACCATCAGGCGTTCGGCCGCCTCGATCACCCGGTCGTTGGCGGCGATTTTGTCGTCGAGGGCGCCGAGCAGCTCGGCTATCCGCTGCCGTTCGCTCGCGGCGACGGTCCACACCGAAACGTCGTGCAGGATTCTCTGGCTGAGCAGGGGTTGCCCCGACCCGGACCGGTGGTCGGCCAGCCGGCAGGTGTGCAGGGCGTAATACCAATACCGGGTCTCTCGCGGGTCTTTGGCGCGGCACACCAGCGCGTTATCGGTGACCCAGACGTCGGAGTCGCAGTAGCGCAGGCTGCCGCAGTACGAGCCGACGCGGCCAACAACGATCAAGGGACCGCTTGCGTTGCGCTCGGCGGCATACCCGATCGCGCCGTTGGCGCCGAAGACGGGAAAGCGCCCGTCGGATGTTCGCCCGGGCGCGCCGCTGCCGGTGCTGAAGTCGAGATGCTCCCCCAGCACGGTCTTCACCGCAGTCGCTCCAGCTGCTGGCGCACCACCATTTCGGTGCGCGTCGACTCGTCGAGCGCGGCCAGCAGCTCGTTCCTCAGTCGCGAGATCTTATGGTCGGCCGGCTCGCCGTCGTGCCGCGGAGTTGGCGCATCCACATAGCGCCCGGGGGTCAAGACGTAGCCCGCGCCCCTGATGTGGTCCAGCGGCACCGACTGACAAAATCCCGGAACATCCTGGTAGGTAAGGCCTTTGGCGAGGGCCGATGCCGCGCCGGACCACGAGCGGTAGGCATCGGCGATCCGGGCGATCTCCTCGCGGGACAGCGCGCGCTCGGCGCGGTTCACCAGGTGGCCGAGGCCGCGCCCATCGATGAACAGCACCTGCCCCGATCGCTGTGCCTTGTCCATGTCGAAGAACCACAGGCACACCGGGATGCCGGTGCTGCGGAACAGTTGCGCGGGCAGCGCGACCATGCACGACACCACGTCCGCCTCGATGATCCTAGCCCGAATATCGCCCTCGCCCAAGGATTTCGACGACATCGAGCCATTGGCCATCACCACACCGGCCTTGCCGCCAGGTGCGAGCTTGGACAGGATGTGTTGCAGCCAAGCACAATTCGCGCTGGTCGCAGGCGGAACGCCGAAGCGCCAGCGCGCGTCGTGCTTGTCGCGGGCCCAGTCTTTGATGTTGAACGGCGGGTTGGCCAACACATAGTCCATCTGCACGCCGGCGTGCTGGTCGGCGACGAAGGTATCGGCGCACCGCGTCCCCAGGCCAGAGTGATCGATGCCGTGCACCGCGAGGTTCATTTTCGCCATCCGCCAGGTCTGTTCCACACTTTCCTGGCCGTAAATGGTGACATTCGCGGGATCGCCCTCGCGCTCGGCGATGAAGTGCTCGGTCTGCACGAACATCCCGCCCGAGCCGCAGCACGGGTCGTACACGCGCCCGCTGGTCGGTTCGAGCACCTCGACCAGCAACCGCACGACGCTGGGCGGGGTGAAGAATTCGCCGCCCCGCCG
>DASTKA010000275.1:0-2342 GCA_035716165.1 Mycobacterium sp.
AAGCAAATGGGTCGACGACCGAAGAGCCGTGGAGCTGATCCACAACAATCACCATTGCGCGGCGGGGCTGCAGCTGCACAGAGATACCGTCGAGGCGGGCGAAATCGAACTGGTCGATGGCGTACCGGTTACATCGCCAACCAGGACAGCGCTCGATCTCGGCTGTTGGTATCCGACGATGACTGCCGTGGCTGGTATCGACGCATTGGCCGCAGCGACAGAGGTCAAAGCAGCCGATGTCGAGAAGCTGGCCCAGAGGTACGCGGGACGGCGCGGCATCGCGCGAGCCCGTCAGGCCGCGGAGCTATTCGATAGTGGGGCCCAGTCGCCGAAAGAGTCATGGCTTCGCATCGTGCTGATCGAGGCCGGCCTGCCGCGGCCGCAGACACAGATTCCGATATTCAGCGAATTCGGCAGTGCTATCGCCTATCTGGACATGGGCTGGCAGGACGTGAAAGTCGCAGTGGAGTACGACGGAGACCACCACCGTAGCGATCGCTCACAATTCGGCTGGGACATTCGGCGATTAGAGAGGCTGCAACGCGAAGGCTGGGTCGTCATCCGGGTGGTCGCCGGCGACCGCCCGGGCGACATCGTTCGCAGGGTTCGCTCTGCGCGCGCTGGCCGAGCCCCCGGCCAGCCGGGAACTCGAACTCGTCGGCGCGGCTAGCCGGGCGCTCGAATAAAAGCCGACCAACCCCTACGCAGGCACCAGTTCGACGCCGGCGAGGACCACCGCGTTGTCGCGAGAGGGCGCGACAACGCTTGCCAGAAAGCGGCCTTCAGCAGACGTCGAGTCCTTCCAGATGCCAACCTTGAGCGTTTCGCCGGGGTAGGCGACCCCGGCGAAACGCGCACCGTAGGCCGCCACCGCGCCGGCGTCGCCGTCGAGCAACGCATCGGTGATCGCCTTGCAGGTCATGCCGTACGTGCACAGCCCGTGCAGGATGGGCTGGGAAAAGCCTGCGGCAGCGGCGAATTCGGGATCCGAGTGCAGCGGGTTGCGGTCACCGCACAGCCGGTAGAGCAGCGCCTGCTGCGGCAGGATCGGAATGTCGACCTCGAGATCGGGGGCCCGGTCCGGCGCACCGTCCGACGACGACGGCCCGCGTTCGCCACCGAATCCGCCCTCGCCGCGGGCGAAGATCGACCGGCGCTGCGTCCACAACAGCGTGCCGTCGGGCGCGGTCACCGTCGTCTCGCTCCAGATCACCGCGGCCTTGCCCTTGTCCCAGATGTCGGTGAATCGGGTGACGGCCTTGGCCGAGCCCGACGGCGGCAGCGGCGCCGGCGCCTCGATCCGCTCGCTGGCGTGCAGCACCTTGCCCAGTTCGATGTCGATCCCGGGGAATCGCACGGTCGGCGGTTTCGTGGCGTGAAAGGTTGCGGCCACGTTGCCGAAGGTCGGCAGCACCTGCGGGGTGTCGTCGACCAGGTAGCGCAGCTCTTTCGGATCCATCGGATCGGCGCCCGCGCCCAGTCCGAGGTGGTAGAGCTGCACATCACTGCTGGCCCAGGAGAATTCGATCGGATCCAGCTCGGCATTCAGTGCGACGTCTACGTCGATGGGCATCTCAGCGCTCCTCCGCGATGTGCAACGCCGCCAGGTAGCCGAACGTCATGGCCGGACCAATGGTTCCACCCGGACCGGGATACGTGTGGCCCATCACCGGAGCGCTGACATTGCCTGCGGCGTAAAGGCCTTCGATGATGCTGCCGTCGTCGCGCAGCGCCCGGCCGTGGATATCGGTGCGGATGCCGCCCTTGGTGCCCAGGTCGCCGGGCACCATCTTCGCCGCGTAGTAGGGCGCGTGGGTGATCTCGCCGAGGTTGGGGTTCGGCTTGTTGGTCGGGTCGCCGTAGTACTTGTCGTAGGCGCTCTCGCCGCGCTGGTAGTCCGCGTCGACGCCGGAGCGGGCGAAGCCGTTGAAACGTTCCACGGTCGCGGTGAATTCGCTCACCGGAAGGCCGGCCTGTTGCGCCAGCTCCGCCAGCGTGTCGGCCTGGATGATGACGCCTGACTCCAGCCACTTTCGTGGAATACGTTGCCCTGGCTGCAATCCCGCGAAGATATAGCGGTCTCTGTACTGCTGGTCGAACACCAGCCACGCGGGAATGTTCTCGCCGGGCCCGGGGCCCTGACCATACTCACCGCCGTACATGTGATGGCAGGCTTCGACGTAGGGCATCGATTCGTTCATGAACCGCTTGCCCGACATGTTGACGATGATCGACCCCGGCGAATTGCGTTCGGACAACGCGAACCACGGTGCGCCCACCAGCGGGACGGTCGGCCCCCACCAGGCGTCTTCCATGAGGTCCAATGCGGCGCCGAGCTTTTC
>DASTKA010000276.1:0-6291 GCA_035716165.1 Mycobacterium sp.
GTCGCCCCGGACTGGCCGCAGCCGCGCATCTCCATTGCGCCGAAGGACCTCGGCTACGGGCCGGCGTCCGGGCAGGGGCTGTACCGGGTGGAGATCGAAGGCTCCCCGAGCATGCGCTGCGAGTTCGAGATGGCCGAGGACTCCGACCACGACCTGGGGGCTCGCATCGCCGGCTCGTCGCGGATGGTCAACGCCATTCCCGCGGTGTGCGCGGCGCCGCCGGGTCTGCTGTCCGCGCTGGACCTCCCGATGATCACCGGGACCGGCCTGGTGCGTCCGGTGCCGGGCCCGTCGCCGGACAGCCGGCTGTTCCAGCCCCGCGAGTGAGGACCCGGGCAACCGGACCTAGCCCGACGACGGCGAGCGCCGGAACGGCGCGAGTGAGGAGCCGGGCAATCGGACCTAGGCCGGCTCGCCGGGATACGTCGCGGCGGCGAGTTGCAGGATTTCGGCGCGGTCGGCAGGCAGGATGAACCCGGCGCCGATCGCCGCGTCGAGGGAGGCGGTGAAGCTTTCCAGGTACTGGGTGCTGCCGCCGGGATAGAGCCGCTGAATCGTGTTGGCGTCGAACAGCTCTCCGGAGCCGAAGATCGCCGACATGATGCTCTCGTCACCGCCCAGGCCCGACGTCCTGGCGATCGGCACGTCCACCCATGGCGTCCTGATGCCGCCCCGGGCGATGCCGTTGCCGTCCGGAACGGGTTGGGGCGCAGCGCTTTCGCGGACCTCCAGCGGGTTGGCGCCCGGCGCCGGTTCGCCGGTGGCGACCCAGTTGTTCAGCGCGGCGAGCGCCGCCTGCACCACATAGTGGTGCTGCGGGCCGAAGTTGATGTTGTGCGCCAGCTCCTGGCCCATCAGGGTGTTGGTCGGCGTGTAGCCGGCCACGATGGCCTCGAGCGGCGCCGAGCCGCTGTCGATGAACGCGACCTGGATCGTGTAGTTGTCGGCGTGGGCGGCGCCGGCGATCTCCCAGACCCGCAGCCGCTCGTTGTCGGGCTGCCTGGCGAAGTAGTAGCCCGCGCGGGGCCCGCCGAAAACGTCGGTCTCGGTGATGACCGCCAGCAACGGGACGCGTAGCTCCGGGCGAAAGGTAACCGCCTGCGTCGCAGCGGATTCATCGAAGATCGAGCTGCCGTCCAGCGGGGCGGCCGGCCCGAACCGGGAATGCACCAGGAATCCGTCGTAGCGGGGCGCCAGCGGATCGATGGCGTTGATGTAGGTGGTGAGGAACATCGCGGACTGGGATTCGCCCAGTGCGACGACGCGCCGCGCGGGCAGGTTCCGCAGGATGGCGCCGTGCTCGCCACCTTTGATGAGCGCGCCGATCTGGGAGAAGATGTCGTAGGAGAATGCATCGCCCGGGTGGTGCAGGCCCGCATACCGTTGCGGGTCTTGGCTTTTCAATGACATGTCCGTGCCGAGCAGGCTTTCGCCGCCCTCGACTCCCACCCGTTGGGCCGAGACCGCTACGTAGCTGTAACCCGAGCGCAGGATCTCGCGGTGCGCCATCATCCACACCGCTGCCGCGTCGATGCCGCCGCTGACGTTGAGCCATTCGACGAGCACCGTCCCGTTGAACCGGCCCGGGTCGGACGGCGTCAGCGCCACGATGCGGGTGGTGTAATCGGCCGAGCCCGAGGGGGTTACGTCCCAGCGGCCGTCGGGTCCCAGCTCGCTCACCGGGGCATAGCAGCAGGCCGTGGCGGAGACGATGAACTCCTCGACGACGTAGCCCACGTCGGCCAGGTCGAAAGCGCTCAGCAGCAGCGCAGGCGTGCCGGGGACGGGCGTCACCTCAATGGTGTTCGTGATCAAAGCATCCTTCTCACGTCTGGCCCGGGGCCAGCGAACCGGGCAGGCCGAACTTCGCGAACAAGGTGTCGTCGAGGAAGGCCACCACGTGGGACACCTTGCCGCCCTGCACATCCAGCACGTGCAGCTGAAAGGGCACGTGCACGTCGCCGGCGCGCATGTACATGGCCGCGGCGAGTTGGCCGTTGGCGACCAGCGGCAGCATGCGCATGTCCCCGCTGCCCTCCGCCGGGCACTGCTGATGAATGAGGGTGACGATGGCGCCCGCGCCCTGATACCAGCCGGTGTACGGCGGCATCTCCCAGATCGCCTCGGCGGTGAACAGGTCGACCAGCCGGTCGATGTCGTAGGTTTCGAACGCGGCGATGTAGCGCGCCAGCAAATCCTGGGCCTCCGCCGAATCCGGCTGCACCAAGGGGTCTTCGGAGCTGGGCCCGGCGGCTTCGAGCTGGGCGCGGGCCCGCTGCAGCAGGCTGTTGACGGCGGTGGTGGTGGTGCCGACCGCGTCGGCCACCTCGGCGGACTTCCACCCCAGCACGTCGCGCAGCATCAGCACCGCCCGCTGCCGGGGCGGGAGGTATTGCAGCGCAGCGACGAACGCCAACCGCACGGATTCCCGCGACCCGACGACAACCGACGGGTCGGCGGGATGCTCGCTGAGCTCCGGCAGCGGTTCCAGCCACGGCACCTCGCGCCGCTCCACCAGCTCGGCGGTCGGGTCCGAGCTCGGACCGCCCAGGCCCACGGGCAACGGCCGCCGCTGGCGCCCCTCCAGCGCGGTCAGGCAGGTGTTGGTGGCGATGCGATGCAGCCAGGTCCGTATCGAGGACTTGCCTTCGAAACGGTCGTACGACTTCCAGGCCCGCAGCAGGGTCTCCTGCACCAGGTCCTCCGCGTCGTGCAGGGATCCGGTCATTCGGTAGCAGTGGGCCAGCAGTTCACGCCGATACGGTTCGGCGTGCGCCGAGAAACCCGCGCCGGCCACCGGGTCACCTTCAGAATTCTGCGCGAGAAGGCTCATCCGCATGAGCCTACGCAGTGTCGGGCAACACGGCCCGCATCAGCAGCCATTACGCTGCCCCTAATGATCAGGACCTCCGAGTGAACCGCACCGAACGCAGTTTCGACGGGTTCGGCGGTGTGCGCATCGTCTACGACGTCTGGACACCCGACGCCGCCCCGCGAGGGGTCCTGGTGCTGTCACACGGTCTGGGCGAGTACGCCCGCCGCTACGACCACGTCGCCCAGCGCTTCGGCGAGGCCGGCCTGGTGACCTATGCGCTGGACCATCGCGGGCACGGCCGCTCCGGCGGTAAGCGGGTGCTGGTGCGCGACATCCACGAGTACACCTCCGACTTCGACACCCTGGTCGGTATCGCCACGCGGGAACACCCCGGCCTCAAGTGCATCGTGCTGGGGCACAGCATGGGCGGCGGCATCGTCTTCGCCTATGGCGTCGAACGCCCGGACAACTATGACCTGATGGTGCTGTCGGGGCCCGCGGTGGCGGCCCAGGATCAGGTGTCGCCGCTGCTGGCGCTGGCCGCCAAGGTGCTCGGTGCCGTGGTGCCCGGCCTGCCGGCCCAAGAACTCGACGTCGACGCGATTTCCCGGGATCCCGCGGTGGTGGCCGCGTACAAAGACGATCCGCTGGTGTACCACGGCAAGGTGCCGGCCGGCATCGGCCGCGCGTTGCTTCAGGTCGGCGAGACGATGCCGCAGCGGGCGCCGGCCCTGACGGCGCCGCTTCTGGTGGTGCATGGCGAGCAGGACCGGTTGATCTCCGTCGCCGGTAGCCGCCGCCTCGTGCAGTGCGTGGGTTCCACCGACGTCGAGCTGAAGGTCTACCCCGGCCTTTACCACGAGGTCTTCAACGAGCCCGAGCGTGAGCAGGTGCTCGACGACGTGGTCTCCTGGATCACCGCCCGGCTGTGAGGCGGGCGTGTCGGCCGCCTGCCGTAGTTTGGCGCTCATGACCCGCGCCGGTGACGATGCAGAGCACAAAAGCGATGCGGGGGCACCTCCCGCTTGCGGGGGAGAGGAGCGGCGCCGATGACTGACGACAAGATGCTGTCGCGCATCGCCGCTCTGCTGCGTCAGGCCGAAGGCACCGACAACAGCCACGAAGCCGATGCGTTCATGTCTGCGGCCCAGCGCCTCGCGACGGCCGCGTCCATCGACCTTGCGGTGGCGCGCTCCCATTCGGCCCAGCGGTCGGCGGCGCAGACGCCGACGCAGCGCACCATCACCATCGGGGCGGCGGGCACCAAGGGGTTACGCACGTACGTGCAGCTGTTCGTGCTGATCGCCTCGGCCAACGACGTGCGCTGCGATGTGGCCTCGAATTCGACGTTCGTGTACGCCTACGGGTTCGTCGAGGACATCGACACCAGCCACGCCTTGTACGCCAGCCTGGTCGTGCAAATGGTCCGCGCGTCGGACGCCTACCTCGCCTCCGGCGCGCATCGTCCCACGCCCACGATCACCGCCCGGCTCAACTTCCAGCTGGCCTTCGGGGTTCGGGTCGGCCAGCGGCTGACCGAGGCCCGCGAGCAGGCCCGCCACGATGCCACCAAAGACCGGCGCCGTTCGCCGGGTACTGCAATCGCCTTGCGCGACAAGGAGATCGAGCTGGTCGACTACTACCGCGGCGCGTCGAAGGCGCGCGGCACCTGGCAGGCCAGCCGGGCTTCGGCCGGTTATTCGTCGGCGGCACGGCGCGCCGGCGATCGGGCCGGCAGGCGAGCACGGCTCGGCAACAGCCCCGAGCTTCCCGGGGCGCGGAGCGCGCTGAGCGGGTGACTGCGGGGAACTCCCCACGGCGGGATTCTCAACGCTCGAGGGTTTATGCGGCTGAGGAGTTTGTCCGGACGCTGTTCGACCGTGCGGCCGAGCACGGCTCACCGGTGGTGGAGTTCTTCGGCACGCAGTTGACGCTGCCCCCGGAGGGCCGATTCGGTTCGGTGGCCTCCGCGCAGCGCTATGTGGACGACGTGCTGGCGCTGCCGGCGGTGCGGCAACGGTGGCCCGGGGTGTCACCGCTGCGGGTGCGTCCCCGACGGGCCGCCACGGCCGCGCACTACGAATACCGTGACGGCACAGGCGTTATCGCGGTGCCCGATCGCGGCACCGCCGACTGGGCGCTGCGCGAACTGGTGGTGCTGCATGAAGTGGCGCATCATTTGTGCCAGGCCGAGCCGCCGCACGGCCCCGAGTTCGTGGCGACGATCTGTGAGTTGACGGAGCTGGTGATGGGACCGGAACTGGGGCACGTGCTGCGCGTCGTCTACGCCAAAGAGGGCGTGCGGTGAGCCCCGCCGACCCTGACGCGCGGGCGCGCGAGGTCGAGGCTCAGATGACCGATGACGAGCGCTTCGCGCTGCTGGTCTCGGTGATGGGGGCCGGCGACATGTGGCCGGTGCGCGATCGGCGCATCCCCGCCGACGCGCCGATGAGTGCGGGATACGTGCCGGGGATTCCCCGTCTGGGGGTGCCCGCGCTGCTGATGAGCGATGCCGGCCTGGGCGTCACCAACCCCGGGTACCGTCCCGGCGACACGGCCACCGCGCTGCCCGCGGGACTGGCGCTGGCCGCCACCTTCGACCCCCCGCTGGCCCTGGCGGCGGGCGAAGTGATCGGCAGCGAAGCACGCAGCCGCGGGTTGAACGTGCAACTCGCGGGCGCGATGAACCTGGCCCGCGACCCGCGCAACGGCCGCAACTTCGAATACCTCTCCGAGGACCCACTGTTGACCGCCACGATCGCCGCCGAGTCGATCCGCGGCATCCAGCGCCACGGCGTCATCTCGACGGTCAAGCACTACTCGCTGAACTGCAACGAAACCAACCGGCACTTCCTGAACGCGGTCATCGATCCCGACGCACACCGCGAATCCGACTTGCTGGCCTTCGAGATCGCGATCGAACGGGCGCAGCCCGGCGCCGTGATGACCGCCTACAACCAGATCAACGGCGACTACGCCGCGGCCAACACCGTCTTGGTCAACGACGTGCTGAAAGGCGCCTGGGCGTATCGCGGTTGGGTCATGTCCGACTGGGGCGCCACGCCGAGCTGGGAGTGCGCCCTCGCCGGTCTCGATCAGGAGTGCGGGGCCCAGATCGACGCGCTGCTGTGGCAGGACGAGACCTTCGGGACGCCGCTGCGCGACGCGTACGCCGACGGCGGGCTGCCGAAGGAGCGCCTGTCGGACATGGTCCGTCGCATCCTGCGCTCCATGTTCGCCGTCGGAGTCGAGGGCACCGATGCGCCGCCGACACCGGATATGCTCGCGCACAACGAGATTGCCCTGCGCATAGCGCGCCAGGGAACCGTGTTGCTGACCAACTGGGGCTTGTTGCCGGTGCCGCCCGGTTCGAGCGCGCGCATCGCCGTCATCGGTGGGTATGCGCACCTCGGCGTGCCGGCCGGTTACGGTTCCAGCACCGTCGTTCCGCCGGGCGGTTTCGCGGGCGTGGTGCC